>JANMUC010000791.1:0-2289 GCA_031391225.1 Deinococcales bacterium | reverse complement strand
CCCCGTTCCCAACGCGTTTAATGAACACTTCTTCACCTTCAAATCTGAAGGCTTTGGGTAATCTGACGGCTTGAGAGCGACCTGTTTGAAATAATTTTGCGGTATCCATGTTTCACCTCGAGTATCTATCAAAAAGTATATATCAAATCTGGGAGGTTTGTATGGCATTACTGATCAAAAACGGCGAGATCATCACGGCAGACTCGAGGTACATCGCAGATATTTTTGTGGAAAACGAAACCATTTCTCGCATTGGGGTCAACCTCGAGATTCCAGCCAATACTGAAGTGATTGACGCCACTGGAAAGTACGTGTTTCCTGGTTTTATTGACCCGCACGTTCACGTCTACTTGCCGTTCATGGCGACCTTCGCCAAAGACACGCACGAAACCGCCTCAAAAGCCGCAGTCATCGGTGGCACAACCACGTTTATCGAAATGTGCTGCCCCAACCGCACCGAGGATGCGCTCGAGGGGTATAACCTTTGGAAGTCCAAAGCAGCAGGTCACAGTGCTTGCGATTACAGCTTTCACATGTCGGTCACAAAATTTGATGACAACACCGAAAAACAACTGCGTGAAATTGTCAAAGACGGTATCTCGAGCTTCAAGATTTTCCTCTCGTACAAGAATTTTTTTGGTGTTGATGACGGCGAAATGTTTAAAACCATGACGCTTGCCAAAGAACTTGGTGTGATCGTGACCGCGCACTGCGAGAACGCGGAATTGGTCGGGCAGTTGCAGGCGAAACTCCTATCTGAGGGTAAAACTGGACCCGAATACCACGAAGCCTCCAGACCCGAAAGTGTCGAAGCCGAAGGCACGAATCGTTTTGCGACCTTCCTCGAGACGACAGGCGCGACGGGTTATGTGGTGCATCTTTCATGTCAGCCCGCACTGAAGGCGGCAATGGCGGCAAAATCTCGAGGTGTGCCAATTTACATCGAATCGGTGCTGCCACATTTTATGCTTGACAAAACCTATGCCGAACGCCCAAACCACGAGGGCGCAAAGTTTGTCATGTCGCCACCACTGCGCGATAAACGCAACCAGAAGCCACTCTGGGATGCGCTCGAGCAAGGATTTATTGATACGGTGGGCACGGATCACTGCCCGTTTGATGTGGCGCAAAAAGCCTTGGGCATTGGGGATTTCACCAAAATTCCAAACGGAATTCCCGCCATCGAAGACCGTGTGAACGTGCTTTACACTTACGGCGTTTCTCGAGGGAATCTTGACATTCACCGTTTTGTTGATGCTGCCAGCACCAAAAGCGCAAAAATTTTTGGCTTGTTCCCGCGCAAAGGCACGATTGCGGTTGGTTCGGACGCCGATCTTGTGATTTACGATCCGAATTTTCGTGGGGTGATCTCGAGCAAAACCCAGACGGTGAACAATGATTACAACGGGTTTGAAGGCATGGAAATTGATGGCAAACCCAGTGTCGTGACCGTGCGTGGTCAAGTGCAAGTGCGAGATGGGAAATTTGTTGGCAACTCGAGCATGGGTGAGTTTTTGCGTCGTAAACCACAGTATTTTTAGAATCTCGAGGAATTGATGACAGAATTGGAGAGCAAACAACTCGAGTGGGATGAATTTCGACACCATCCAGACACCAATCCACTCGTGTTTGGACATCAAAACATGTTTGGCATAATTTCGCTCGAGAATGATTTTTGTTTTTTCCTCGAGGGAGATGATGAAATTGTTGGCAGTGGCATGATTATTCCCAAAGCCTTGCGTGAAACCGTGTTTGATCTCACTCGAGATGAATGGAATGCCACTTTTGATTTGTTGCACAAGGTCAAATCAAAGATTGATAATCAATTCAAACCAGACGGTTACAACATTGGTTGGAACGTTAAACCCGTTGGTGGCGGTCATATTCCACAAGCGCATTTGCATGTGATTCCACGATTTCGAGATGAAGTTTTTTCGGGTCGTGGGATTCGTTGGTGGTTCAAGCAAGCCGAAAATACTCGAGGTTTAATCCAAAGGGATCAATCTTGAGTGCTGCTCTAAAAAACTTCACCATCACCACCGATCAAACCCGTTTTGATCTCGAGTTGATTCACAGCGTTTTGACCAAACTCCCCTGGGCTGAAGGCGTGACGCTCGAGGTTGTCAAACACGCGATGGAGCATTCGTTGGCGTTCGGGATTTTTGAAGGAAATGCCCAAATTGGGTACGCTCGAGTCGTTACCGATTTTACCCGTACAGCTTGGCTGGCGGATGTTTTTATCCTCGAGTCGCACCGTGGGCAGGGGTTGGGCAAGTTTTTTGTCAAAAC
>JANMUC010000776.1:0-10364 GCA_031391225.1 Deinococcales bacterium | reverse complement strand
ACTTGTTGGTTGGCAAAGTTCTTGGTTAGAGGTTATAAAGTTACCGAGTTTAATTCAATCTTTTTTTCGAGGTTCTCGAGTTGCGGATTTACTGGTATGAACATGCGGTTCTCTATAAAAGTTTGAATTCTGGTCAGGTCGGTGCTGGAAGAGTACAAGTTGCTTTTAATTCTGTAGGAAATGCAGTTGCAATTTGGGATGGTCCAAAGCGTTTGGATGCAAGTAGTTTTGATGGCACTAACAAGAATTGGAGCGCTTTCAAATCAATTCGCACTTCAACTAGTCCAAACCTTCTTGGTACAAATCTTGTTTTTGACAAATCCAATCAAGCTAGAGTGATATGGTTTGAATATTCTGATCCAAATGTGGCAAGCGCTAATTTTGATTTAAATATAGCTACATTATCGAATCAAACATTCCTACTTGGAACACCGACGTTAATCCAACAAGCGCGTTCATTTAATTGGGAATCTCCAAATTTGAAGCTCTTGCCAGATGGAATGTTTTTCACTGCATTTAATCAATCAAATCAATCGAATGTTTTTCACTCTTATGCGGCACGACTTCCTTAGCACTCTGATCGAAATTTCCAAACGCTACAATGAGGCATGAAAAGAGGCTCGAGTGTGACGCTCGAGCCTCCTCAATTTCTCAATCCTTTAACACCTGGTTGTTGTGTTGGTTGGCTTACGGACGGCGTTTTAATGTTCACATCAGGATTGTAAAACCAGCTTGTTTATAATGCTTGTCACTGGTCAAAACTTCTTGAATGCCGTCACTTTCCATAATCACCATGCTCATGCAGTCTGTCAGGCTGTAACCTTTGTCTTGCCGTTCTTCAAATCGTTCTAAGCCAAGATAAAACCAGTATTTGCCGTGATAGATGAAGTTCACATCTTCACGGTTCATCAAAGCCTTCACGATTTTCAAAGCCTCGCCACGCAAGTAATCACCGCGTTCGGAGTAATAATTCAGAACTTCGGTCAACACTGCGTCTGTGGTTACGAATTGCGCGTCTCGAGTGGCATCAAAAGCATCTCTAGCTTTTTGGTGCATTCCATCTCGAGGATTTATCAACGATACAAGACAAGCGGCATCAATAAATACCGTTCTTATCATCGTTTAGGTGCTCCGTACAAATAATGGTCAAGATTCTTGCCACCGTCTTTAGGGAGTTTGTCAAGCTCACTGGCGGGTGCTTCTTTGGCAATGCGGTCAGCAGTTGCCAGCAAAAAATCGACGGTGCTTTGTTTTTTGGCTCGAGTTTTGTTTTTGGCTGGTGCGCTCATACTTTGATTGTAACGCTTTGCTGGAAAATCACAAAGCACGTGCAAAACAAATTCAAAATCTCGAGCAATCAACTCGTCCCCATCAAAAAAGGCTCGAGCATTATACTCGAGCCTCTTGAATTTCTTTTACCCTTAAACGCCTGGTTGCTGCGTGGGTTGGCTTGCAGGCGGCATCGTTATAACCGCTTGTTCAATCGCAAGCTTGTCCTCTTCGCGTTGAGGCTCGAGCATCATGTCCAGCACTTGCGCGACCTCTTCGACCAGGGTGATCTCGAGTTCGGCTTTGATGGTGTCTGGCACGTCTTTCAGGTACGGGGCGTCACCTTTTGGAATGATGACTTTGCGAATACCGGCTTGATACGCGCCGAGCAGTTTCTCTTTGACGCCGCCGATAATCAGCACTTTGCCGCGCAGGGAAATCTCGCCGGTCATGGCAATGTCGGCACGGACGGGACGTTTGGTGATGGCACTGATGACGCTGGTGGCGATGGCAATGCCCGCACTTGGACCATCTTTGGGTGTGCCGCCCGACGGGAAGTGAACGTGAATATCAAGGTTCTTGTAGAAATCTGGATGAGCGCCGTAGGTCGTGGCATGGGCGCGAAGGTAGGCAATCGCGGCTTGAACAGATTCTTTCATGACATCGCCGAGCGAACCTGTGAAGCTGATCTTGCCCGTGCCTGGAGTGGCGAGCGATTCGATGACCAACAAGCCACCGCCGACGCTCGACCAGTACAGACCTTGGGCAACGCCGATTTGACTTTCTTTTTCTTTGGTTTCGACTTCAAACATTGGCACGCCAAGGTAATCTTCGATGTTCTTGCCGTTGACTTGCTTCATGCCCTCCCACGGTTTCTCGAGTGATTCTCGAGCCACTTTACGGGTGACTTTTTGAATTTGACGGTCAAGTCCGCGAACGCCAGCCTCACGGGTGTATTCCTGGACGATGCGGGTTAAGGCGTCGTCTGTAAGCTCGAGTTTGTTTTCCAAACCGTGCGATTTGATTTGGCGTGGAAGGCGGAAGTTCTTGGCGATCTCGATTTTCTCGCCCAGCGTATAACCAGGGATTTCGATAACTTCCATACGGTCCAAGAGTGGGCGCGGAATGGTGTTGAGGGTGTTGGCGGTCGTGATGAACATGACCTTGGACAGATCGTATGGAACTTCCAAATAATGGTCTTGGAAGGTGTGGTTTTGTTCTGGGTCGAGCACCTCGAGCATGGCACTGCTGGGGTCGCCGCGCCAATCGCTGCTCATCTTGTCAATCTCGTCGAGCAGAATGATTGGGTTGACCACGCCTGCGGTTTTCATGCTTTGGATGATGCGTCCAGGCATTGAACCAATGTAGGTGCGGCGGTGTCCACGAATTTCGGATTCGTCGCGCACGCCGCCCAAGCTCATGCGAACAAATTGGCGGTTTAAACTTCTGGCAATGCTCTTGCCTAGGCTGGTTTTACCCACGCCAGGAGGTCCGACAAGGCACAGAATCGGGGCGCGGAGTTCGCCCTCCTCTGGTTTGTCCTGGGCGCTCGGCGCGTCTTTCTTTGGGGCTTCTGGAGTCGCTGTCACCACACCATTGGCGGCATCTTCGGCATCACGACGCTCGAGTTCGGCTTTCTTAAGAGCCTCGCCTGCATCTGCCATGCCTTGGGTCAATTGACGCACCGCCAAGAACTCGAGGATGCGTTCTTTCACGTCGTCCAGACCGTAATGGTCTGCGTCGAGAATATCGCGGGTGCGCTTGATGTCGAGAATTTCCTCATCGCGTTTGGTCCAAGGGGTGTCGAGCAACCAATCCAAATAATTGCGAACGACGGTGGTTTCTGGGCTGCCACCTGGGGTGCGCTCGAGACGCGCCAGTTCTTTTAAGGCTTTCTCGAGCACTTTTTCTGGCATTCCCGCTTTTTGAATGCGTTCGCGCAGGTCTTCGACTTCGGCAGGACCGTCTTCGCCGCCACCGAGTTCCTTGCCGATGGCTTTCATTTGCTCGCGCAAGTAATACTCGCGTTGGTTTTGATCCATCTGCTCTTTGACGCGGGCGGCAATCTTTTTGTCTAGATCGAATCGCTCGAGGTCGCGGTTAAGGAATTGCAAGACCAACTCGAGGCGTTTACGAAGATCGAGCGTCTCGAGGACTTGTTGTTTCTCAGAGACTTCCCACATGGCATGGAACGAAACCGTGTCGGCAATCGCGCCAGCCTCGGTCAGACCGCGTAGGTGCTCGAGGTGAATATTATCAAGGCGCAAGTTTTTGTTCTGTCCAACGTACTTGTCAAAGTTCGATTGCACTTCGTCGGCAAGAACGCGCAAGGTGTGTGCATCTGCGCCTGGGGTTGTCTCCAAGGTATTGGCGACAGCCCGCAAGTAGGGGGTTGGCAAGTAATCGGAAACCGTGACGCGTTCTAAAGCTTCAACCAGAACCTCGAGGGTTTGGTCAGGCATCCGAACAACTTGCTTCACAGCGGCGAGCGTGCCGATCTCGAACAGGTCTTCGCCTGCTGGGTCGTCATTGGTGCTGTCGCGCTGCGTGAGCAAAATCACGCGGCGGTCAGCGGCTTGCGCCTCTTCGACGGTACGGCGCGATTTGGCGCGACCGACGGCGACGCTTAAAGTTGTGCCTGGTGGTAAGACGTGGCTGCGAAGTGCCAGTACAGGTAATTCCCAACGCATAGAATTCTCCTTTTGCCAACTCGAGATTCGAGATTTGGCGCTGGCACACTTTGACGGGTGGTGTCGAACCCCAGCACGCTTTGAGGTGATGCTGAACCTAAATCCTGCGAATTGATTCCTTAAAATCTTATCTCGAAACCATCATACCAAGGATGACAGATTTCTGACGCCAAGATTGCACTCGAGCTTGCAGGATGGAACTTTTAAAACCTCGAATGCGCCAATAAAAATATTGGCTAGAGAAAGAATAACCTCCTCTAGCCAGAACCTTATGTATCTTGAGTAACGATTACGCGGACTTCTTGAGTGCATTAGACTCAAGTCTCAACTCGGGTGCATCTAACGTAATGGGTTCCAATGCCGTCAGGGGCGCGTCCAAATGTGCTGGCTCGAGTTTGACCGACTTCAAACCATCACGAGGCAACTCGAACATCAAATCGGTCATCGCCCCCTCGAGCACCGCCCGCAAACCACGAGCGCCCGTACCGCGCTTTAAAGCACGACGCGCAACCTCACGCAAGGTATCGGTGGCAAACTCGAGGTTGACGCCTGAGAGCTTAAATAGCGTCTCGTATTGACGGGCGATGGCACCGCGAGGCTCGGTCAGAATCCGTACCAGCGCCTCCTCGTCCAGTTGTTGAAGTTGCACCACCAAAGGCAAGCGCCCAACCAATTCTGGGATCAACCCGAACTTAACCAAATCTTCAGGAACAACTGCCACATCCTGCTGGGCGTTGACCCTCGAGAAACTGACGGTTTTTTGATCGGTTCGCGCAGCGACAATTTGTTGCAAACCATCGAACGCACCACCGCAAATAAACAAAATATTGCGTGTGTTGATTTTCACCAGTTCCGCACCAGGATGCTTGCGCCCACCTTGCGGCGGTACGTTCGCTACCGTACCCTCAATGATCTTCAAGAGCGCCTGCTGCACACCCTCGCCCGAGACGTCTCGAGTGATGCTCGTGCCCTCAGATTTGCGAGCGACCTTATCAATTTCGTCGAGGTAAATAATGCCGCGCTCACAAGCACCAATGTCCATGTCAGCAGCGTGAAGCAAGCGCACCAAAACGTTTTCAACATCGTCACCGACATAACCTGCCTCGGTCAGCGTGGTCGCATCAGCTATCGCAAATGGCACGTGAAGCATTTTTGCCAAAGATTCTGCCAGTAAAGTCTTACCTGTACCTGTTGGTCCAATTAAAACAATGTTTGACTTTTGCAACTCGGCATCGGGATTCAGAAGGCGCTGATAATGGTTAAAAACTGCTACCGACAACGCCCGTTTCGCCGCATCCTGACCGATCACAAACTCATCCAAGTGCGCTTTGATCTCTCGAGGTGGCGGCAATTTCGGCAACACGAACGGCTTGCTGACCTGCTGCGCCTTCTTGCCAGACTCGAGAATAGACATGGCTTTGGTGACACATTCATTACAAATCCAAGCCGTCCCCGAAGGCGCTTCGATCAAATGCTCGACCTCATTGGCGGCTTTGTTGCAAAAACTGCATCTCGAGATCATGATTGTGCCTTTTGGGTGGCTCGAGGATCAAAACCTTGGCGATCTTCAAACGATTGCATTTTGTGGGAAGAGTGCGCACGGCTGTGCGCCCCTACGGAGTTCAAGGGAATATTCAAGGTCAAAACGGCACTCAACATCATTCGTCGAAACCCTTCATGCTTTCGGCAACATCTTTGGGCATGATTTCCACAACCTCATCAATCAAACCATACTCGAGCGCCATTTGCGGGGTCATGAAAAAATCGCGTTCCATGTCTCGTGTCAGTTTATCCGCAGGTTGACCTGTGTGTTTGACGTACAAATTCGTCATGATTTCACGCAGGGCAAAAATTTCTTTGGCTTGCACCTCAACATCTGGCGTGTTGCCCCTGAAGCCGCTCGAGCCTTGATGAATCATGATTCTCGAGTTGGGAAGGGCTGTGCGGCGTCCTTTGGTTCCTGCCATGAGCAGCACACTGCCCATGCTCATGGCAATACCGACACAGGTTGTGCGAATAGGGGCGCGAATAAACTGCATCACGTCGTACATGGCAAGTCCAGCGTAAACCTCGCCGCCTGGGGAATTGATAAAAAGCTGAATTTCGCGTTCTGAATTTTGCGAATCGAGCAGCAACAACTGTGCGACCACAACGTTGGCAACGTTGGAATCAATGGCAGTGCCAATAAAAATAATCCGGTCTTTTAAGAGTCTCGAGTAAATATCGTAAACGCGTTCGCCGCGTCCTGTTTGTTCGATCACGTATGGAATGATTGACATTTTAATTTCCTTTCGGGGAAGCGGAGAGCAAGAGTCAAACTCGAGACTAATTTATAAATTCTCGCTCTGCACATCGCTTACTTTCCCCAGTTTAATCCTCGACGTCGTCAAGATTGGCATTCGAGTACACGTTTTGCACATCGTCTAAATCCTCGAGCGCCTCGAGTAATTTTAAAACCTTTTGGCTGTCATCGGGTGAAATGTCCACCGTGTTCTCGGCGGTGCTGGTGAATTCGACCACCAACGGCTCGAGTTTTTTGGCGCGGAAACCCTCACTAATGGCGTTCATGTCGGCAAAACTGGTGTACACGTCAAGGCGTGGTTCGCCCTCTTCGTCGTAGACCTCAAGATCCTCGGCACCTAGTTCGATGGCGAGTTCTTGGGTGGCATCGTCATTTTTATCGAGCGTGATTAACCCTTGACGCTCGAACATCCACGCCACACCGCCGCTCATGTTGCCACCGTGTTTGGAGAAAGCATGACGGACTTCTGGCGCGGTGCGGTTGCGATTGTCGGTCAGGGCATACACCAACACTGCCACGCCGCCAACGCCGTAACCCTCGTACACGACTTCCTCGACTTGTGAACCCTCGCCAGAACCCAGAGCGCGTTCGATTGCTCGAGAAATATGATCGGTTGGCACTTTATCGGTTTTGGCGGCAGCAAGGGCATTTTTTAAACCCAAATTGCCAGCGACATCTCCAGACCCACCCGCGCGAACCGCAGCCGAAATTGCCGCAAGGTGCTTGCTGACCGAAGCGCCCCGACGGTTATCGTTGATCGCTTTTTTGCGTTTGATCTGCTTCCACTTGCTATGACCTGCCATAAAACCCCCACTTTAAACAAGAATCTCGAGCCAAAAACGGAATCTCGAGTGGCTGCGGTGGAGGATAAGCGTTTTCGTAAAGCATACGTTCCAATTCTAACCCGCAAGACTCGAGCGGCAAAAGCCAAAACCAAACATCTTGTCTCTCAAAACTCGAGAATCGCTGTTCTAAAGGGTGAACACAAGGTTCACCCCTACAAATTACCAAATGCGAATTAAGAATGGTCAATTGCTGCTTTTTCCTTTTTCCACCTTTTCAGGCTAAACTCTTGTTACCCTCGAGTCTGAGGAGTTTCACCCATCCTCGAGTTTGAGGATTCTTTTTTGAGGAGTCACACGCATGGAGCGACCCCTGAAGGTCTTTACTGGACAGTCCAACCCGATTCTCGCGCAAGATATTTGCGATCACCTGGGCGTACCATTGGGACGCTCGACCACCAGAAGATTCTCGAACGACAACATCGAAGTGCAATTCAAAGAAAGTTTGCGCGAGGCGGACGTGTTTATTGTCCAGTCCTTGGCAAGCAACGGCGATTACAACGTTTCAGATAGTGTTATCGAGTTGCTATTGATGATCAACGCCGCCCAAAGCTCGAGCGCGGCGAGGGTGACCGCCGTCATTCCGTATTTTTCGTACGCTCGCAGCGACAAAAAAGACGCACCGCGCATTCCGATTGCCGCAAGGGTCATGGCGGACATGATTCATACTGCAGGCGCAAACCGAGCGCTCATGATGACGCTTCACAGCCCTCAAGTTCACGGGTTTTTCAGCATTCCAGTCGATCACCTGACCGCCGAAGTCGTGATTGCCAATCACTTCATAACACGCCTTCCCTCGCTCGAGGATACGGTCGTGCTCGCCCCTGACGCCGGGGACATCAAACGCGCTTCAAGTCTGGCAGACCGCCTGAACACCCCAATCGCTTTCATAGATAAGCGCCGCGTCAGCGATACCCGAGTTGAAGCTCGAGGTTTGATCGGTGACGTTAAAGGCAAACGGGTTTTGATTGTCGATGACGAATTTTCGACGGGCGGCACGATGACGGAAGCGGTCACCACCGTTAAAGAAGCTGGCGCTCGGGCGGTGCATATTGCTGTTTCTCACGGTGTCTACGTGGGACCAGCGGTGGAACGCATCAAATCCATGGACATTGAAGAGTGCATCAGCACCGATTCTTGTTTTGTCAGTCCTGAAAAACTGGCAGCTTGCGATAAAATTAAAGTTTTAACCGTAGCACCATTGTTCGCCGAGGCGATCCATCGAATTCACACGGGTGATAGCGTCTCGAGCATGTTTACTTAGACCTAGTGATTTGACGAAACGCGGTGTTGATTCTTGTCAACACCGCATTTTGTTGTTACCACGTACATTGACTTGCCCCAGGAATGGTTCGCAAGACCACACCAAGCAAATTGACAATCTGGACTTTGTTGACCAAAGCACTTCCGTTTTGCTCGCCGTAACCAAGTGCAATCAGGCTCGAGTCTGGTGAAAAGCTGGCGGTCAATGCGCCGTTACTGACTTGCGCCATCGTGCGGAGTTCGCTCTGTTGCAAACTGAGTACATGCAGCGTACTGGCGTTTTTATTTGAGTACCCAAACAACATTTTATTGTTGTCACTCGAGATTTCTACACTGTCTGGAATGCGTCCCGTAAATTCTGGAAGTTTTAATGCTCTGGGCGTGCCACCAGCCGTACCCACCACAAACCAGCGCCAACGGGTCGTTCCTGCGGCGTCAATTCCAGCGCCAGAATTGCTGGCAAAGTACAATTGACGACCATCTCGAGTGAGACTAAGACCACCGAATGACCAACGCAGTGCATTCTGCGATTTTGGAATGGCAAAAACTGTGCGTTGCTTGCCCGCAATCACCAAACGAATTTCTGAATTGGTCGAATAAGCCAGTGTTTTTGCATCGCTCGAGACACTGCTTGGAAAGAACTTATAGATTTTGGCTTGCAAGTGTGGCAACGACAACAGTGTGCTGGCATTTTGCTGTCCAAGAAAAAATTGGTCTTTGCTGCCATTCCAGATCAAGCCGTAAGCCACCGACGAGGACAACCTGAAAACACGACAACTGGTAAATGGTGACAGACAGTAATAGCCCTGGGTGCTGAGGCTCGAGAGGTTAAAAAACACCAAATACTTTCTGTCGGGGCTGAACGAAACCAAAATCGCGCCTTCAGAGCCAGGAATTCGCCTCGAGACGTTGGAATTCACTTTTGAGACGTACACCGCGTTGTCTTTGATAAACGCAATCGTGCCAAAATCGGCGGCTCGAGACACCCCCAACAGCAAAAATAAGGCAGTCAATACGACTTTAAACATTTGTTAGCCTCCTTTAAAAAACGTTCCGAGGAGCTGGTTTACAATGCGCCCCAAGATGGTAAAACGGCATTTGGTATTTTCAGCAAGGTTTTATTGATGGTGACATCCTTGATAAAAATCTTAAACGCGGGATTGGTTGGCGCAAATTTTGCCACCGAAAACGCCAAAAACTTAGAGTCAGGCGACCACGCCAAACCACGCTCGAGCAACTGCTCGCCTGCGGGTGAGCTGATTGGGATTTCGGGCTGAGAAACTGGCTGAGTGTCCACGGTGGTGGTTGGACTGACCGTGGGCTGCGGCAATGGGTCTTTGACAAGCAGTTCAATCGGTTTCTCGAGATTTAATTCGGCAACTATTAACGACTGCAACCATTCGTTTGGGTTGAGGTTGAATTTACTGAAAAATGCAAATTTTGACCCGTCGGGCGCGAAGTTTAAACGACTTGGCATTGCACCATGAAACACGCCCAATTTTGCCAGCAATCGAATTCTTTGGGTCGAAATCTGTACCGCAAAGAACACAAAATTGACATTTCCATCGGGGCTGATGCCAGTGCCAAGATTGCTGGCAAAGTACAAAATATTACCATCAGGACGCAAACCAACCGCCCCAGAAAGCCAATTGCTCGAGATTGCCGCACTCTCGGGATTGATCATTTCTTGAAATGCAGCATTGCTCGAGGAGGCAATTTTGACTTGCTCGAGCAAAACCTGCGGTTTGGTCGGCGTGAAAATCATTTTCTCTTTGTTCTTGTTCATGATTCGCACGTCAGCACCAGCCACAAAAGCGATCAACGAACCGTCCTTGGCACTCGAGAGCGGCGCAAATTTTAGAGCTTGCGATTTGGGATTTGGCGCACCCAGAAGCGCCTTAAACTCTGGAATCTCGAGTTTCCAACCTGTGCTCGATCCTGCCACGAACAAACTGCTCGAATCGGGCGAGAATGTCAGATGGTCGAGCGGGAATTCAG
>JANMUC010000752.1:0-2673 GCA_031391225.1 Deinococcales bacterium | reverse complement strand
TTTTTGACGCCATGCCCGCACGACAGGTTCGATCAATTGAATGGCTTTTTCGTAATCGGCTTCTTGAATCGCAATCACCCCAAGTTTGTAATGCGTGTCCTCGAGGTTGGATGCCACGCCGTACCGTTCGGCGAGCTGTAGAGCTTGCAGTCCAAATTTGCGTGCCATTTCAAGTGAACCTTTTTGCAGGTGCAAATAGCACAGGTGATCCAGGGTCAACCAATGCGCTTCAGGGTCGCTGACCACTGCCAGCAGAGGCTCGAGCATTCGTTCGGCATCGGAAAATTGCAATATGTGGGAATACATCCCGCCAAGCATCGCTTGAGCACGATGAAGTTGGATTAGGTTTGCGGGTAAGCCGATGGCAAGTTCGAGCAGCTTGATGGCTTGGTCGTGGTGCGCCACGCCTTGTGCGGCTTCGGCGGCAACGAGCAGGGCTGGCAGGGCACGGTCATACTCTCCGCCCTCCAGCCAATGCCCAGCCACCCGTGCTGGGTCGCCGTGTTCCTCGAGAAACCCTGCGCATTTTCGGTGCAAGAATCGTTTGATGGAGGTGCTGATGCCTGCCTTGACCGCCTCTTGCAGCAAATCGTGTTGGAATCGTTCGCCGCGCATGATCTGGGCTTGCTCGAGTTCTTCGAGGGCATTTTGAAGCTCAAACGGTTTGCTTTCCAAAACGAAGGCTGCCAACTCGAGCGTGAAATCTTCCTCGGCTATCGCTGCCACCTGCGCGATGCGTTGGGCTTCGGAGCTGCGCCGCGTCAGACGGTGTGCCGTAATTTGTTGAACAACTTTGGGTAAGGGCAGTCGCTCGAGGTTGGCTTGCAAGTTGTTTTGCTCAAGAAGATCACGGATGGTTTCGAGTGCGTACAGCGGGTTGCCGCCCGTGCTGCGTTGCAATTGTTCTGCCAGATTGGCTGGCGCGTCAAGTTGCAGACTTTTCAGCAGTTCAGACAGTCCTGTTTCCTCGAGCGGCAAAAGATCAATAATTTCCAAGCTGCCACGGCTCGCAGCTTGTTCGATGCTTGCCTCGAGTTCGGGTGCAAGTTCGCCCTGGCGGTAGGTGGTACACATACGAACGCCCAAGTTTATTATTCGGTCTGTGTTGAATTGCAGCGCCTCAATGCTGGCGGTATCCATAAATTGCAGGTCATCAATGGCGATGGTGTTAATGCCCCGTGCCAAGCGTTGCTCGGTGACTTTAAATAGGGCTTCATAAAACCTTAGCTTGTCCCCTTCTGAAGTCATGGGCGGCGGCGCGTGAACGCTGAGTTCTGGCAGCAAACGCGCCAATTCGGTTTTGATCCAATCAGGTAACTCGAGCGTGGTTTCGCTGCTAAAAATTAGACGCAAACCGCGAGCAAATGCGGACATCGGTACGCCCAGATCGCCTGGGCGGGCTTCGATCAGGTCAAATCTGGTTTTGCGGCTCAGAAAATCCAACATCAAACGCGTTTTACCGACGCCAGGAACACCGCGAATGACAATTGCTTTCCCAGCCTTCCAAGCTTGCTCGAGTTGCGCCCATTCGCTGGCACGTCCAATCAGTTTGGGCGGATTTCTGATGTCAAGCGGCAAGGCTGCCAGCACAGGTTCTGAAACAACCTGATCTTGCTCGAGCGATTCGCGCAAGGCTTGGGTTTCCCTGCTCAGGGCTGCGCCAAGTTCGTTTCGCAATTGCGTTTGAAGGTTGTTCAAAGTTTGCAATGCCAACGCCCGATTGCCCCTGGCGTAATACACTCGAGCCAACGCGCGGCTGGCTTCTTCCGAAAGCGGTTCGAGGTTGACCCAATCGCTCGCCCATTCAAAAGCATTGCTCGAGTCTGGACGTTGCAACACCCGGCGGTAGGCGCTGACCCGAGCGCTGCGCCAGCGTTCGCGCTGGGCTGCCAACCATTCGCTAAAATCGGGGCAGTCTTCAAAATCAAATTGCTCGAGGATTTCGCCGCGCACTACGATCAAACCCGCATCGTCACCCAAGAATGCCTTGGATTCGAGGGTGATCGTGTCCACCTCGAGTTCGCTGGTCAGCGACAGGCGCTCGTTGCTCTGCACCAAGTCCGTACCCACCAATTTTTTTAGACGGTGCAAGGTTTGGCGTAAATTTCCTCGGGCGCGTTCCTCATCGGTGTCTGCCCAAAGTAAACCCGCCATTTTGGAGCGTGTGACCTCACCCTCGAGTGCCAGCATTGCCAGCACAGCCGCCGTTTTACGCTCAAGCGTGTGCCGCGCCGCCACACCATGCAAGATCGCGCCACCCAACAACTCGAGTCGCCAGGCTGGAGCGGTGGCTCGAGTGGTGACGCTAGCGCTGTGCGGCTGCATCTTTAAATTATACGAGATGCAATCTGAATTGCCTGAAAATTACACCGCCGAGAGTCCACCATCTGCCAAATACACCGCACCCGTCACCAAACTGGCGGCGTCGGATGCCAGAAATGCGATCACTTCGGCAATTTCGGCTGGCTGCCCGTAACGCCTGAGCGGAATAATATGCTCGAGGTTGGCGCGTACCGCTTCGCCTTGCCCTGGTTTCAGGCTGTCATCGAACCCGCGCATCATGCTCGAGTCGAGCGGTCCTGGATTGACGCTGTTGACCCGAATGCCCTTGCGTGACCATTCTGCTGCGCCGCCCCTGGTCAGACCGATCACGGCGTGTTTGCTGGCGTTGTA
>JANMUC010000734.1:0-12827 GCA_031391225.1 Deinococcales bacterium | reverse complement strand
CGAAAAAATTGCTGGACTCGAGCCGTTTTACCCGGACCGCATTGCGCAGCGGATTCTGGGCATGGGCGACGTGCTGACCTTGATCGAACGCGCCCAACAGGCAGACATCAAAGCGTTCGCGCCCAAAAAACCAGGTGATTTTGATTTTGAAGATTTGCTTGAGCAACTCAAATCGATTCAACGCATGGGTTCAATTGGTGACATTGTCAAAATGATTCCAGGACTTTCACGGGCTTTACCCGACGATGTGAACGTTGACGAGAAGCAATTTAAACGCATCGAAGCCATGATCTCGAGCATGACGTTGCGCGAACGCCGCAATCCCAAAGTGATTGACGGTCAGCGCCGCCGTCGCATTGCCACGGGTTCGGGCGTGACCGTGCAAGAACTCAACCGTTTAGTCAAAATGCACGAACAGATGAAAGACATGATGCGCATGATGAAAGGTGCAAAAGGTCGCGGTTTGGCAAATTTGTTCGGCGGAAAAATGCCCAGACTCTAATCAAAGCGCTTAGATTGGAATACCTCGAGCACAAGATGGATCAATTTCTTAAGCGCTCGAGGGTTATGGGATGTAACCAATCTGGGGGAGTTTGATTACCTTCCCATTATTTTTAAGAAGCTGAACCGAATCTGAACGAAACGATTCCCAGATCGATTTGGTCATACCAACAGATGATAAAAGTTTGTTGGGCGGCAGGTGGATGACTTTTCAATTTTAGCTGTCAGGTTAAGTTTTGCCTTGCCAAGATCATGTATCGTCTAAAATCGAGTCAGTTCCAAAATTGGTTTACCAGTTTTGAAACCGCGACACCACCGCTAACCCTGTGGTTTTACGGAGACATCATGCAATGTCGAATATAAATCTTGGTTTAATCCAGGTGACAAGTACAGTTTGGATTGGCGAGCACTTAACAGATGCCGAAATTCAATTTTTGAACTCGGTTAGCTATGTTAACGAACAAACTGATTCAACTGTCTCGCTCGAGGTTTCTTATTGTCTCGAGTTGTATCGACGAAGCAAAAACTCCGAATTCCATGTATACATGGCTGTATCTTTTGAAGGATACAATCTTGTGTACTTGAACGACGAAATTGTGCCACGATTTTTCAGCCTTGACTACGATGATGCTTACGGGCACGCGTGTTTGCTGATTGATGGGTACAATTAATATTTTTTGCTTTTTGACAAGACCTGATCTTGTTCATTAGCGTTGAGAGCATTTGGGATTTATTCCAATTGCTCTTTTTTCTTCAAATTACGTTTGTCACTCGAGGTTGCGTGTTTTAATACTTTATGCTCGTTTACCAGAATCCCCTAGACCGTCCTCACACCCCCAGCATTCTTGCCATTGGTTCGTTTGATGGCTTGCATCTCGGGCATCAGGCGCTTTTGGCGCATCAAAAATCTTTGGCGCTTCAGCATCACGTTCCCAGTGTGGTCTACACTTTTGACCAACCGACTCGGGTGTTGCTCGAAGGTTCAAAGTACTTGTACACTTTGGCGGAAAAACTGAAGATTCTCGAGCATTACGGCGTTGACGAGGTGGTGACTGTTCCTTTTACGCTCGAGTTTTCGCAGCGCAGCAAAGACGTGTTCTTGGATGATTTACGGGTGCTCGAACCTAAAGCCATTGTGGTTGGCGATGATTTTCGGTTTGGGCAGCAGCGAAGCGGTGGTTTAGAAGATTTAAGACACATCACTCCAGAATTGGTGTCTCTCGAGCAACTCGAATTTTCTGGTGAGGTGGTCAAAGCTTCCAAGATTCGAGGGCTGCTCGAGCTTGGTGATGTCAAGACTGCCCGAGCCTTTCTGGGCAGACCATTCAGCGCCCGTGGCGTGGTGGTGAGTGGCAAGCAATTGGGTCGCACGATTGGTTTTCCGACAGCAAACATTGCTGTCTCCAATGGCAAGATCCTGCCACCTGGAGTTTTTGCGGTTCATCTCGAGACACCCGACGGTATGGTTCGGGGCGGTATGGCAAACGTTGGAACGCGCCCGACTGTCAACGGCATGACCGAATCGCTTGAGGTGTTTCTCTTTGATTTTTCTGGCGATTTGTACGGTCTTGAGGTCCGAGTGGATTTTCTCGAGCGTTTGCGCAATGAACAGAAATTTTCCGGATTGGACGCCTTAAAAGCCCAACTCGAGCTTGATAAAACGGCAACTCGGGGTTTGTTGGAGATTTGAGTTCTTTGTTTTCAGCGGCTCGCACTCATGAATTCTTTCTGAGACAGGCTTTTGAAACCTTTATCAATTATTGATTGTTAGGCACGAAGAAACTTCTCATGTGATGAATGGTCTGGCTCTCATGATTGTTCTCATATAATGCGGTTATGGAACGCAAACCACTGGTGCTGGTCGTCGAAGACGAAAAAGACATTGCCCGCTTTATAGAACTCGAGCTGAATGCCGAAGGTTATGAGACCGAAGTGGCGTTTGACGGCGTGACTGGGCTTTCAAAGTTTCGGGAAGTCAACCCTGACCTTCTGATTCTCGATCTTATGTTACCTGTTCTCGACGGTCTGGAAGTCGCAAGACGGGTTCGTAAAACCTCCAACACGCCCATTGTCATTCTAACCGCCAAAGATGCGATCAGCGACAAAGTCGAAGGGCTTGACGCTGGCGCAGACGATTATTTGGTCAAGCCATTTTCTATCGAAGAACTGTTGGCTCGAGTTCGCGCCCATTTGCGCCGTGTCAACCCAGCCGTGACTGGCGAAGTGCGCGTTGCCGATCTGGTCATGAACCTCGACGGACGCGAAGTCTTCAGGGGTGGACGCCGCGTCGAACTTTCAGCCAAAGAATTCGAGCTGCTCGAGCTGCTGGCACGCAACCCTGGCAAGGTCTTCTCGAGGTTTGAGATTGAAGAAAAAGTCTGGCCCGAATACACCGGCGGCAGCAACGTCGTGGACGTGTACATCGGTTACTTGCGGCGCAAGCTCGAGGAGGGCGGCGAGCGTCGTTTGATTCACACGGTGCGCGGTGTTGGATACGTTTTGCGTGAAGAGTAATCAAACTCGAGGAATGGTTTGGAGGGCGGCTTGTCCGCCCTTTATGATTGATTGAATCTCGAGGTGAGCTTTGACACTGCGTTGGCGTTTGACATTGCTTTATACTGCCCTGATTGCCCTGTTGTTGACGGGCGTCTTTGTAGCGGTGTATTCGCAGATCAGCAGCAACATCCGTCAGAACCTCGAGTCAGATTTGAACAGCAACCTCGAGCAAATACGGCGGTTAAATCAAGCCAATGATCAACGCCGTCCGATCAACAATGGTATTTCCAATGACTGGTCAAGTGTTTCGCAAGAAACGTTCGCCGAGGTTTTGCAGTTTTTAGACGAACCAGAAACGCTCGATCTGGAATCTTTTTCACCCACGTCAACGCGACCCATCCCGTCAAAAAACGTGACGCTCGAGCAGCTTGATGCCGATGTGCGTTTGAGCGATGAAGATTACGGTGTTTTGATGCGAACACGAGAATTTTCTGGACGCGGCTATCTGTCCAATGAAGGGCAAAAACTGGTCGAAGTCCGCGCCTTAATTGAACCTGATGTCGTGATTCAAAATGGTGAGCGAAGAAAAATTACCAATGTTATTTTGGTGGCTCGTGACCCCAGTGCCAATGATGAACTGCTGGCGACTTTACAACGAACCTTGCTGATCGTAACCATTGCCGGTGCGGGACTTGCGGCAATCGGCTCGTATTCTTTGGCTGGCAGTGCCCTCGAACCAATTCGTGCGGTGCGTGACGCCGCCAGTTCGGTCACAATCTCAAATCTCTCGAGGCGCGTTCCAGAACCAGGCACAAACGACGAGGTGCAAGACCTTGCCCGTACCTTAAATGGGATGCTCGAGTCCCTCGAGCACAGTTTTGAAACCCAGCGCCGCTTTACCGCCGATGCCAGCCACGAGCTTCGCACACCCGTCACGGCGATCGGCGGTCATGCCAGTTACTTGTTGCGCCGTACCAACCCAACCGATCAGCAACGAGAATCGCTTGAGGCAATCACAACCCTGTCGGTGCGGCTTGGCAAATTGATTGGTGACCTTCTCGATTTGGCTCGAGCCGACGCAGGTTTTCCGCTCGAGCCAATAGAAACCAGTTTGATTGGACTTGCCGAAGACGTGCACCTCGAGATTGTTGCCATCGCTGGAGATACCGAAATTGAGATTGAAGGCGACCGAGAAACCAAAGCCTTTGTTGACCCGAACCGGATTCGTCAAGTGATTCGCAACCTCGTGCAAAACGCCCTCAAGGCTGGCTCGAGTCATATTTTGGTAGCGGTCATCAAAGAACCGCTCGAGAAACGTCTACGGCTAAGAATCAAAGACAACGGTCCTGGCATTGCAAGTGAGCACCTGGAGCGATTGTTTGATCGCTTTTACCGAGTTGATACCGCCAGGGACAGGCAAATGGGCGGTAGCGGTCTGGGTTTGAGCATTGTCAAATGGATTGTCGAGGCGCACAAAGGGCAAGTGGTGATCTCGAGCGAAGTTGGCGTCGGGACAACAATTGACGTACTTTTACCTTGGAGAACGAATCAAACTGAAGTGCGCTTTATCGAAAAACCCGAAAAAGCCAAACTTCAGGAACGCAGTTAAAACCGGTTCTCGAGGCTCAAAAAGGATACTGCCATCAAAGTGCGAAATGCTGGCGAATCTCTCCTCGGGTGCGATTCATTGCCAGCAAAACAATCAATAGAATTCTGGCTTTGAACGCGTTTAAATGCGACGCCGGAATGGCGCCTGCCTCGAGTAGCAATTTGCCGCCGCCATCATAACCGTAGACCGGCAAAATGGGTCCCGCATGGGTGCGGGTGCAAATCACGATTGGTTTATCGCTGCCAGCAATCATGGGCGTTAAAGCTGGCGGTAAATTTCCGGTGCCGAGCGCCGCAATCACCACGCCCTCAGCTCGCTCGAGCGCGGCATTTAATCCTTCGCCAAGCCATCCTGCATACGCCGTTAAAATCTCCACTTTGGGGTCTACGTTCGCTGGCTCGAGCGGCGTGCGAGGTTCGGGGCGGGCGAAGTAATGCACCAGCGATTGGTTGTTGACGGCGTTGACATGCCCTATAGGACCTGGGTAGCCGCCGAACGCGTCTGGGCGGGTGGTGTGAACTTTGGTGACGGTGCGGGCATCGTAAATATCGCCGCTAAAACAGACCAGTGCGCCGCGACCTCGAGATGCGCCATGGGTGGCAACTTGAATGGCGGACCACAAATTTCCTGGTCCGTCCCAACTTGGCTCGAGGGCGTGTTTCATGCTGCCCGTCAAAATAACCGGCGTGTCTGTAGTCAGCGTCAGGTGTAAAAAAAACGCGGTTTCCTCGAGCGTGTCCGTGCCGTGCGTGACGACGATGCCGTCGGTTGTTGGGGCAATCTCTTCAATCAAAAATCGAATTTGCTGCATGTGCGCCAGCGTGATATGGGGTCCTGGCAGGTTGAATGGTTGATGTTGTTCGATTTCCAAATTCTCGAGTCCTGGAATGTCGATGAGCAGATTGACGCCCAAATCGGGTTTGACCAGCCCGTGTTCGTCAGGACGACTGGCAATCGTGCCACCAGTGTTGATGATCGCCAAACGCCTCATGATTGGACTGCTTGGGCAAATTTCTCGAGTGGTGTTTGAACGTGTTGTTTGAAAGTAACTTTGGTGAAGGATGTATTCATGGTATCCAAGTTGCAGATGCTCGAGATTATTGACGATGACATCTTTTCTGACTTCGATTGAGGGGTAGTCTAACACGCGCCTGAGGCAGGTGCTCGTGGCTTGTTTCGGCTCGAGGGCGCTTCCAAAACGGCAAGAAAATTTCCGGTCAGAAAGTGATATATTCACCAATGCCAAGCGCAACACCGTTGCTCGAGACGAACGCTCTGACCAAAGCCTTTAAAGGTTTGGTTGCGCTTCAAAACCATTCAATGCGAGTAGCGCCTGGCGAATTGATCGGCGTGATTGGTCCAAACGGGAGCGGCAAAAGTACACTGTTTAACCTGATTAGCGGCTTTATCGCGCCAACTTCGGGCAGCGTAAAATTGTTGGGGCAAGAAATCGGTGGTTTAGAACCCGCCAAAATCTCGAGACTCGGGATCGCTCGAACATTTCAAGGCACCAGACTTTTTAAAAACCTTTCGGTGCTCGAGAATGTGCGGGTCAGTGCCCAATTGCGTCAACCGATCAACTTGGCGCAAGCCTTGATTGGTGGCATGAGCGCCCAAAGTCAAGCCATTGATTCCACCGCACTCGAGGTCCTGAAATTGATGCGGCTCGAGAAGCGGCTGAACGACAAAGCGGGCAGCCTGCCTTACGGCGATCAGCGTCGTTTGGAGATCGCCAGAGCGCTTGCCACACGTCCAAAATTATTGATGCTCGACGAACCCGCCGCCGGTCTGGACTCGAGTGAAACCCAAGTGTTGCTCGAGTTGATTCGTCAAATCCGCGATCAGTACCAAGTCGCGGTGATTGTGATCGAACACGACATGGACTTAATCATGAACCTCTGCGAGCGGATTCAAGTTCTAGCTTACGGCAACACCATTGGTCATGGCACGCCGCTCGAGGTGCAAGCCAACCCGAGCGTGCGCGAGGCGTACCTGGGCGCGAGCCAAGAGGCAGCGGCATGAGTGAAACGCTTCTCAAACTCGAGCACCTTGAGGTCAATTACGGCGCGGTTCGGGCGCTGAAAAACGTTTCGCTCGAGGTCAAAAAGGGCGAGGTGGTGGCGCTTTTGGGCGCGAACGGCGCGGGCAAAAGCACCACTCTTCGCGCGATTTCAGGACTGGTCAAAGCCAAAGCGGGCAACATCAACTATGCCAATCAAACCATCTCGAGGTTTGACCCAACCCAAATCGTGGCACTTGGAATTTCGCATTGTCCAGAAGGTCGGCGGGTGTTTCCTGGCATGACCGTGCTCGAGAATTTGCGGCTGGGCGCAAGTCAGCGCAGGGATAAAGAAAATATTCAAGCCGATTTAGATCGGATGTTTGAAATGTTCCCGATTTTGTTGGAGCGAAAATCACAAACCGCAGGCACGCTTTCAGGCGGCGAACAACAAATGCTGGCGTTAACTCGAGCCTTGATGAACCGCCCAAAAATGTTGTTGCTCGACGAACCAAGCCTCGGGATTGCGCCACTGATCGTTCGTCAAATCTTTGCAACCCTTTCAGAACTTAAGAAGACTGGAACGACCATTTTGCTGGTCGAACAAAACGTCAACATTGCCCTGAATTTGGCAGATCGCGCCTATGTTTTGCGCACTGGCGAAATCGTGCTCGAGGGCAGCGCCAGCGAACTCCGTGCCAATTCCGAACGGGTCGCCCAAGCCTATTTGGGCGGCGGTATTGAAATTTCAGCCTCGAGGGCAGCATGAACATTCTCGAGTACACGTTTCAGCAGGTGATCAACGCCGTATCGCAGGGCAGCATGTTTGCACTGGTGGCGGTTGGACTTTCAATTATTTTCTCCTTGTTGCGCCTGACCAACTTTGCCCACGGTGACATGATGATGGTCGGCGCGTTCGGAACCTTGGTGATGCAATTGGCTGGTGTGCCGTTCGAACTGGCGGTGCTGCTCGGGATTGTCATTTCGGCACTTGTCGGTATCATCATCGAAAGGGTTGCTTACCGCCCAGTTCGCGGCGCTCCAGATGTCACGATGCTGCTGACCAGCGTTGCCCTGACGTACATTCTCGAGAATCTGGGCATCTTGATTTTTACCTCGAGTCCACGGAATTTTCCATTACCAGACTGGCTGGGCGCGTCGTTTAATTTGGCTGACGGAAGAATTTCGTTCACCAGCATTAATCTTTTGACTTTCGGTCTGACGCTGCTGGCGTTGCTATTTCTGGCGTGGTTTGTGCGCAACACCCAAGTCGGACTTGGAATGCGAGCCGCCGCCGAAGATTTGACCGCCAGTTATCTCGTCGGCATCAACGTCAACACCGTGATCGTGGTCGCGTTCGTGATGGCTTCCAGTTTCGCGGGTTTGGCGGGTGTCCTCTGGGCGGCACAGGCGGGCGTGGTCGAGCCGCACATGGGGTTCACCCCGCTTCTCAAAGCCTTTGTTGCCGCGATTATTGGCGGCTTCGGCAGCATTCCAGGTGCAATCATTGGCGGTTTTGTGCTCGGGGCGCTCGAGGTTTTGATTCAAAGCTTACCGAGCGAATGGGGTTTGGGTTCGTACCGCGATGCCATCGTTTTCACATTGCTGATTGCCTTTTTGCTGTTCCGACCTGGTGGCATTGTCGGCGTCAAACAAGAGGTCAAACTGTGAAATACTCGAGACTCATCGTGGCGCTTGGAGCACTGCTTGCCTTCACGTTGCTGGTACCAAATATTTTGCCGCAATACTTCGTGCGCGTTCTGATCGTCATGGGCATTAACATCATCCTCGTCGCTAGCCTCGGGTTATCCAACGGTTTTACGGGCGTTTTTTCGCTCGGACATGTAGGCTTTATGGCTTTGGGCGCGTACTCGAGCGGAATTTTGACGCTTGAGGTCAGTAAAAAATTGGCGTACCTGCCAGACTTGCCTGGTTTTCTGGCTGGCTACAATTTGCCATTTTTGCCCGCCACGATTTTCGCTGGTTTACTCTGCGCGGTTGTGGCGTTTTTGATCGGCATTCCGTTGATGCGGCTGTCAGGAAATTACGTCAGCGTCGCCACGCTCGGCTTTTTGGTGATCGTCAATAACGTTTTAATCAACGCCGAAACCCTGACTCGAGGGGCGAGAACATTTACCGGCATTCCCGATTTCACCACGCTCGCCTGGGTGGTGGTTTGGATGGTTGTGACGCTGGTTGTTCTCTCGAGAATCGCGTATTCGCCGTTTGGTCGTGCCATGCGAGCCACCAGGGAAGACGGCATCGCCGCGCAAGGCGTTGGAATTCAGGTTTTGCCCACGCGCTTGATCGCTTTTACGATTGGCGCATTTTTTGCTGGAATCGGCGGGGCACTGTACGCGCATTATCTGGTCAGTTTCTCGCCAGCCACGTTCTATATTGCCATGATGGTCTCGCAACTGACCATGTTGGTTTTGGGTGGGCAAGCCAGCCTGACGGGTGCAACGTTGGGCGTCGTGATCGTGACCATCCTCTCGGAGCTGCTGCGAAACCTCGAGCGTGGATTTAATCTGGGGTTCGTTAAACTTCCCGCCGTGTTTGGCGCGTCGCAAATCGCACTCGGGCTCATTTTTATAGCAGTCATGGTCTTCCGACCGCAAGGACTTTTTGGCGACCGTGAAATCAAATTCGTTGCGTCTCGAGCAGAACAAAACCAGCCTCGAGACGACCCTTAAACAAGAGATGTTGCGCTCAAGTGTCGCCGTTAACTACTTGACGGTCACAGGAACATCTTTAATCGCTTCATTGCCAGCCCAGTCGGTTGCGCCAATGTTCACCGAATACCTGCCTTTGGGCAGCGACTTCCATTCCACTTTGAGCGCGGTAATTCCATCTTTTGGAATGGTGACACTCAAACCCGTCGGAATCTTTTGCTCGTTACCGCCAGAGTTTCGTTGAATAAATTGAAAACCAATTTTTCCACCAGGCTCGAGCGTGATGTCCCTCGGACTCGAGCCGCTTAAATCCAGGGCGCTGGTGATTCTCGAGTTTTCTTCGTCAAAGACAATTCCGACCTCCATTTTTCTGCCGTTTGGGGCGCTGTAAATCGCGTTTGAAATCATTTGCGGTTGATCGGCGTTGTTGTAAAACCCGCAAAAATAATCGATGTTTGTGCCGTCCGAAACCACGTACCAACCACCGTCCCATTTGAAGCTGTAGTCTCCGGCGTCTTGTTTGGTGTAAATCAGATCGCCGTACAAGTTGTACGCGCCGTTGACCGCTTGTCCCGCCGACAGGTGGAAGGTGTCCACGTCTTCGCCTTTGACCGAGAATTTGATTTTGGTTGGCGCATTTTTGGCAACGGCGTCGGGATTTTCCGTGCCGGTGATGCTTAACTCGGGGCGGTCACGGTTGAAACGCACCGCATCCGTCCAGGTTTGCACAAAATCTTTCCAATTCGTGTTCTGACTCGAGCGCAACGCATTGTAAACCTGCACGCCTCGGGCTGGCAGCAAACTGCTGTTGTTGGAAGGCAGGTAAACGCTCAAACCGCTCGAGCGTCCATTTCTCGAGCCTGTGGTTTTGGCAATCACGGTGGCGGCAATCGCGTCCGACAATCTGCCTGCCACCAGTTTTAAAGCAATGTTTTTGGTGGTGTTGCTAATTAAGTTTGCGTAATCGCCAAGGTCAATAAAGTCTCTTGGGGCGTGCGGTTCTTCGGGATCAATGCCGTACTCGAGCACGTTTTTGCGCACACCAGCCAGAGTATTTCTTTCGCTCTCCCAGGCGGTTTGAAGTGCGGCGTTAAAGTTTTGTACCGCTTTGCTCAGATTCTCGACCTTTGACGTGTCGTAGGCAACATGAGCGCGATATTGCACATCGGCTGGGTCGTCGCTGTGATGAGCGGCATAAGCTCTCACTTCGGCTTTTCCAAACTCAGTCAAACTGATGCTTGGATTTTGCTGTAAGTAAGCCAGCACTGCTGCGTAATCCCAGCCGTCGCCGTAATCAATTTCTGGGTTGGCAAGATAGAGTTTTGCCAAATCTGCGACTTCCATCAGAGGCTCGAGTCCACCCATTAGACAGGTGTCGAACGATAAAATATCCAGTTGTGGTAAGCCGACGTATCGCAAAGCTGCCGAAACAGCAGTGTGCACTTCAGGCAGTTTCATGCCGTATGTGTCGCTGGTTTCGTCGCCGCCGTAACCAAACCACTGTCCGCCGTGGTCCCAGAGCACCAAACCGTAATGCTGGGCTGGGTATCTTTGAATGCCGTAAGCGATAAAGTTCGCCAGATTTTGCGGATCATCAGAGTTGAGTTCTGGCAACTCTTGCGTGTCGGTCACGCCGCCTTTGGTGATCAAGGCTCGAGCCACGCCGTTGACAGATTTGTAATCGGCTTGAACCACCATTTTGACACTTTGGCTCGACCCGACCCGCATCATTTCCTCAATGTCAGATCGGGCATTTTGCTCTAAGCTGTTGTCGGCATTGACGTAGACCAAGATCGTCCACGTGTTGGCTGGGGCTTGCGCGGTCTGGGCACTCGAAAAAAGACTGGCAGCGAAACTCGAGCTGCGCAACGGTTCAGCGGTCAAATTCAAAGGAATGTTTTGACCTGCGACAGGTTCGCGCAGTTTGATGGTATCAAAATCGCGAAACGCTGTTGGTGTTGCCAGTGCCGACTGACCAAAGCCAATGGCGGCGATGCCGAGTAACAATTTCAGACCTTGATTCATGAATACTCCTTTGTTCAGCGCTAAGAATGAAATCAGTTTAGCTCGAGTTTGCCAATTGGAGCCTGAATAACCGCCATACTTTGGTAAAGCAATTGTGCGTGTCATGGTTTGGCTGGTGTGCTGTGGCTCGAGCCTGTGGACATTCGGACTCGGCTTAAGGCTTAACCATCATTCTTTTCAGATTCGGTTCAGCAAAGGGGCTAAACTACAAACCATGACCTTGGTTCGTTTCGTTTTTTTGCTGCTTCTGATCGGTTTTGGAATGCGGGCGGTACAGGCTGCTGCCGCACCTGCCGAACTTTATGTTTTTGATCCCAGTTTGCAACGCATTGTGGGCTACGGCGTGATCAACGGCTCAGAATTTCAGTTGTCGGTCAATTCATATTCGGGCAGCGTCAAAGCGCTGTGGTCGAGGGATGGACGCTCCCCCGTTGCCTACGGTGGCAATCTGAACGCTGGGCAGTTGCAACTGATTGGCACCAACAATCAAACGCTCGAGCTTCCCAAGTTCCTTTCGGAACAAGGGTTTTCTGTTCGGGTGGTCACCACCAGAGTTCAGACCAACCAACCTATCGGAATTCCCTCGAGTAGTGATAGTCCCAAGCCTGCCACCGGCGGTTCGAATTCAACGCCGCCAACTCCGACGACTCCGCCCAAGCCACCGACAACACCGACACCCACCAAACCCCCAATCACGCCAACACCATCAAAGCCGCCAGAAAAGCCAGAGAAACCTGAAAAGCCCGAGAAACCCGAAAAGCCTGAAAAACCAGAGAAACCTAAACCGCCAGAACAGCCCAAACCGCCAGAAAAACCCAAGGGTTCAGATCGAAGCGGCGACCGTGACGTTAACAAGGTTGGCAATTGACCGTGGAGCGTCGCAGATTGGCAAAAATCTTGATCGTTGAAGATGACGAAAACTTGGCGGGCGTCTTGGCAGGGGATTTAAAGTTGGCAGGTTATGAGGTCCTGACCGCCAAAACTGGCTTGGCAGCTTTAGAGCTTGCCGCGCTTGAGCAACCAGACGTGGTGCTCCTAGACCTTGGCTTGCCAGACTTGGATGGTTTGGAAGTCGCAAGACAACTCCGAGCCGACAACGCTCCAGTCATCATTGCCGTGACGGCTCGGGTCAGTATTTCAGATCGGGTTGACGGTTTGTACGCCGGGGCAGACGATTACATCACCAAACCCTTCGCGCTCGAGGAACTTCGGGCGCGTTTACACGCACAGTTGCGCCTTCGTCTCCCCAACAATGACTCCATCGAGATCGGTAAACTCAAACTCGAGCCTCAAGCCCAAAGGTGCACGGTTGGGGTGACTGAAATAAATCTTTCAACCAAAGAATTTGAATTGCTCGAGATGCTTGCTCGTCGTCCAGGGCGTATTTTTTCGCAATCCGAATTGTTCGAGCGAAGTTACCAAGACCTCGAACCCGACTCGAATGCCATAGAGGTACGGATCAGTGCGATCAGGCGCAAATTGCGCGAGGCAGGTTTGGAAAATGTGATCCGCACCGTGCGCGGCG
>JANMUC010000684.1:0-15821 GCA_031391225.1 Deinococcales bacterium | reverse complement strand
GGCGGACGAATCGCGGCGCATAAACTGCTTTCAAAACCGCTCAAACAACGTCCAACCGCTTTGTTCGTTGGCAATAACGAAATGACCATCGGTGCGGTGCTCGCCACTCGAGCGCTCGGTTTGAGCATTCCAGAAGACATTTCAATTGTTGGTTTCGACGATTCACGCTGGGCAATGACCATGCACCCCGCTTTAAGTGTGGTTTCGCAACCCGCTTACGACCTTGGTTATTTGGCGTGTCAAACCTTGCTTGGACTTCTCGAGAAGCACAAAGCCCCGAGTGCCAGCAGCGTGCGGCTCGCCACCAGCTTTATCAATCGTGAATCGACCGCACCACCACGAAAAACTTATCGCTAGTGCATTTCTTTTAACTTTTTTCCAACCGTTTTGGTTTGTCGCAGTAACGAATTCTTGTTA
The DNA here is from genome assembly GCA_031391225.1 of Deinococcales bacterium. Taxonomy (GTDB): domain Bacteria; phylum Deinococcota; class Deinococci; order Deinococcales; family JAAFIG01; genus JANXTZ01. The sequence continues at coordinate 15,404 of JANMUC010000684.1, read as the reverse complement.
GGTAAAAAGGAGGTTATCTCGCAAGCATTCACTTTGGTTCCTAACCTTAAGCCCTCTTTCAAATTAGGAGAATTAACATGCGTAAATCAGCAATTGCACTTCTTGGACTGGGCGCACTGACCGCCCTCGGCTTTGCCGTGGCTCAAGGCAAATCACCAATCATTGGTTTGATCACCAAAACCGAAACCAACCCATTTTTCGTTAAAATGAAAGAGGGCGCTCAAAAGCAAGCCGACGCCAGCGGCGCGAAGTTCCTTTCAGCCGCAGGCAAAATTGACGGCGACAACGCCGGTCAAGTCACCGCCATCGAAAACATGGTTGCCGCCGGTGCGCAAACCATTTTGATCACCCCATCTGATTCAAAAGCCATCGTGCCAGCCATCACCAAAGCCCGCGCCGCAGGCGTCATGGTCATTGCGCTCGATAGCCCAACCGAACCAGCCGATGCCGTAGACGCATTGTTCGCCACCAACAACTACAAAGCCGGTATCTTGATCGGTGAATACGCCGCTTCGGTCATGAAAGGCAAAAAAGCCAAGATTGCCATGCTCGACTTGTTCCCAGGGCATCCAGTCGGCATTGCCCGTCACAACGGCTTCATGGAAGGATTCGGCATTGCTGGCGTAGACAGCGACACCGAAGATCTGGCAACCGGACCTGGCATTGTTTGCGCCGCAGACACCTTCGGCGACCAAGCCAAAGGTCAAACCGCCATGGAAAACTGCCTCCAGAAAGACCCAGGCATTAACCTTATTTACACCATCAACGAACCAGCCGCCGCAGGCGCTTACCAAGCTCTTAAAGCCGCAGGCAAAGAAAAAGGCGTCATCATCGTTTCAGTTGACGGTGGCTGCGCAGGCGTTCGTAACGTTAACGCTGGTGTCATCACCGCAACCAGCCAACAATACCCACTCAAGATGGCAGCTTTGGGCGTCGCCGCAGGCGTCAAATACGCCAAGACTGGCAAAAAAGCCGTCGGTTATGTTGACACTGGCGTGACCTTGATTGCCAAAAAAGCCGTTGTTGGTATCGGTAGCAAAGATGTCAAATTCGGTCTTGCCAACTGCTGGGGCAACTAAACCCATTAGTTAACACGTACCTTTAGCACGTCGTAAAGGCGAGAAACACCCGCAACCTCCTCGCGGAATGTCTCGCCTTTACTTAAGATTTCAAACCAGTTTCAAAACTCGAGATACCAAAACGTTGATTCGAGTGCTAGCATTTTGAAAACACAACACAAGATTTTTTAATCCCTGCCGCGTTACTCGAGACTGGACAAATCTTATGCCTCGCTTCGCTCAAGCTGGACAAATCTTATGCCTCGCTTCGCTCGAGTCTTCTCGAGCGACACAACCTTTAAAATTTTCTTGCAAAGGATGCCTTTCATGACCCAATCAACCAGTGTTCAACCCAAAAAAAGTTTCCTCGAGCAACTGCCCAGTTTGACCGTGCTTGGACCTTTGATTGCCCTTATGTTGATCATGATTTTGTTTGGCGTGCTATCACCCAGGTTTTTTACGGGTTCTAACTTTAGTGTGATTATTCAACAAGTCATGGTGGTCGGTGTTTTGGGCATCGGTCAAACCTTGATTATTCTGACTTCGGGTATTGACTTGTCTTGCGGTGTGATCATGGCGTTTGGTTCAATTGTCATGACCAAATTTGCTCAAGATTATGGTATTCCACCGATGCTTGCTATTTTGGCTGGTTTGGCAGCAACCACATTATTTGGTTTTATCAATGGATTACTGATTACCCGCATCAAATTGCCGCCTTTTATTGTGACTTTGGGAATGCTCAACATTGTTTCGGCTTTAACCCTGATTTATTCAAAATCTGCAACCATTGTCGTACCACCAGGGGCATTGTTGTTCTTTGGGAATACTTTTAAAATTGGTGAAACTTCGATTGCACTGGGCGTTCTTTTAATGATCGGATTGTTTATCATCACTTGGCTTTTCCTGACCGAAACCGCTCCAGGTCGGCATTTATACGCCGTTGGCAACAGCCCCGAAGCTGCACGCCTTACGGGCATTCCAACCCAACGCGTTTTGCTGGTTGTTTACACTGTGGCGGGTTTGATTTACGGCATTGCCGCCTGGTTGCTGGTTTCACGGACTGGTGTGGGCGACCCGAACGCGGGTCAAACCGAAAACCTTGACTCGATCACAGCAGTGGTGTTGGGTGGTACGAGCTTGTTTGGTGGACGCGGCATGATTTTCGGTACATTGCTTGGCGCAATTATCATTGGCGTTTTGAACAACGGTCTAACCTTAACGGGCGTTCCCAGCATCAACCAACGTTGGATTACGGGTGTGCTGGTGATTCTTGCCGTGACCGCCGATCAACTCTCGAAGCGCAAGTCTTAAAGGATACAATCATGCAAAATCCTAAAACAGTCATGCAAGCCAAAAATATTTCCAAACGCTACGGGCAAGTCACTGCGCTCGACGGTGCAGATTTCGAGTTGCTCGAGGGTGAAATTCTGGCGGTTATTGGTGACAACGGCGCAGGAAAATCCAGCTTGATTAAGGTGCTTTCAGGCGCAACCATTCCCGATTCTGGCGAGATCATGCTCGATGGTCAAACCGTGCATTTTCGCAGCCCGATCGATGCCCGCAAACAGGGCATCGAAACCGTCTATCAAGACTTGGCGGTTGCCCCAGCCATGACGATTGCCGAGAATTTATTCTTGGGGCGCGAGATTTTACGCCCAGGTTTTTTAAGTAAATTTTTTAGGTTGATTGACAAGAAAAAAATGCTTCAAGAAGCCAATAGGCACATGCAGGATTTAAAAATTGGCATTCGCAGCATGCAGCAATCCGTCGAAACGCTCTCGGGTGGTCAGCGTCAAGGCGTGGCGGTGGCTCGCAGCGCGGCGTTTGCGCGGCACGTGATTATCCTCGACGAACCTACAGCCGCGCTGGGTGTCAAAGAGGGCAACATGGTGCTCGAGTTGATCCGTAACATCCGCGATAAGGGCTTGCCGGTGATTATCATTTCGCACAACATGCCGCACGTTTTTGAGATTGCCGACCGCATTCATATTCAGCGTCTTGGACGGCGGGCTGGCGTGGTTGATCCGAAGAAAGTCAGCATGTCCGACACGGTAGCGGTCATGACTGGCGCGAAGCAACCCGCCGATTTGGGTGATGGACTTTTGATTGCTTGATGTAGCGATTAACAAATACCTCGAACCTCGAGCGAGCACAGTCTTGCTCGAGGTTTTTGTTTTAGGATGCGGTCATGGAAATCATTTCTGGTGTGCATGTTCTGAAAAATTCTTTTGTTAATTTGTACTTGATTCTCGAGAGTGACGGTTTAACCTTGATTGACACTGGAATGCCCAAAAGTGGCGCAAAACTGGTACTCGAGACGATCCAACATTTGGGACGCAAACCGACGGATTTAAAACGCATTTTGATTACCCACGCCGACCCTGACCATACGGGCAGCGTACACGCCTTGAAAGCTGCTACGGGCACAAGTGTGTACGCGAGTCCTCATGACGGCGAGAAAATGGCGTTGGGTTTACTTGGACGCCCTGGCAAGGGCATCGCGGGTTTTATGACCAAAATATTTTTAGCCGCGCCCGCGCCGCAAGCCGCCGATGTGTTTCTCGAGAATAGGCAAGATTTGCCCGTATTGGGTGGGCTAAAAGCAATTTTTACGCCTGGTCACACGCCAGGTCATGTTTCGTTTTACAGCTCGAGCCGTCAAATTTTATTCGCTGGTGATTCGATGAACACAATGGGCAAAAAACTGCAATTTGCCGATGGTCCGTTTACAGGTGATTTTGTGCAAGGGCAGAATTCTGTGCGAATTCAAGCGGCTCTGGGTGCGGAAATCGTGTGTTGTGGGCATGGTGTGCCAATGCAGGGAAATTTGAAATTCCCATTTTAAAAGCGTCTTTCAGACTTCAGTTTTGAGAACTGAAACTCGAGTGTTGCAAACTACAACAACAGGGCAACCGCAAAGTCCGAAATATCGCGCATTTAACAGGAGCAATCGCATTCGGGCAGGGCGCAGCAAGCGACCCAAGCCCGTAAGGTGCTGCTGTAAGGGTCAAGAAGCAGCGCCCCTACAAAAAAACAATGTGGTGTACGGGTGGCGATCATGCCCGACAGCGATCCCGCCCGTCAGGTGCATGTTTGGGATCAAGAAGGTGCGTTTTATGGTCAAGACAACCTTGTGTTCACCCTTGCAACGTGAAAACATCAAATCATTGCTTGGTGCATTGGAACACGACTTTGCGGTTGCCTTGACTACAACAATAAAAGGCGGTACGAGTTCGGCGGTGTTGAACAGTTTTATCCAGATTTAGCTCGAGTTTTAACGTCGTACTGGGTCTAAATCCAGTAATCTGACCAACGTGTATTTTAAGCTCGAGCCGTCGGCTGGCGGATTCTCGAGTTTGCTGACATTCACCAGGAGTTTGTAACTGTAATCGGGTTTGAAAGTAAAACCTTCTATGGCACCAAAAAAGTTAGCCCAATTTTGCCCTGGTTCACGGACTTGCATACACTGGGTTTTGACCACGCCAACGCAATCGGCAAGGTTTGGGGCAATCTCGAGAATCTTTTGATTGGCGTTTAATGTGACGGGTTTGGTCCAGTGCTGCATGACAAGCTCGAGCAGCCGCAATCGGCGTTGCTGGTTGCGCGGGTTCGTTTCGATGGCAACCTGGATTTGATAGCTGTAACCCGCCTCGAAATTCAGTCCTTCAATTTGGCTTTCGGTAAATTTACCCCAACCCGTGCCGTCACTCAAATCCTCGAGCAGCAGGCATTGTTTTTGCGAGTCGTCAAAGCAGGCTGTGGTTGCAGGGGCAACATTTAAAGTTTTGCGCCCCGATTCGACAAAACCATTCGGGGTTTCTCGAGCGAAACCAAAACTCAAGCGCGTGTTTTTTCCTGTTAAAGTCAGGGTTTTACCATCTTTTGAAAGCCTAAAAGATTGAATTTTAGAAAGTGAATCCATAAAGTTGCGCTCGAGTTTCATTTTGCTGGCTTCACAGGCTTTTCTGGTACTGCCGAGGCTTGAGAAAGTCAATGTTGCGCCTGTCAGTTTGTACGATCCAAAAATCTGATTGCAACTGGCAAACCCACTAATGCTCGAGTCGGTGAAGGCAAGCGTGGGTTTAATGCTGTTGGGCGTGGTTTGATTCCATTCAGTCCAGGCAAGACGATTATTATTTTGGGCTTGACCTGTCATCAGCAAAAAGCAGATGCCAACAACACAGCTCGAGATTGGTTTTAAATTCATGATCTTAGTGTGGCATAAACGCATGAAGGCTATCTCGACTTGAGTTAAGAACACGTTTAACTGTAAAACCAAACTTAAGCAACTTTAAGTATCTCCCCGAAATGTTTTAGAGTTTTTTCCTAAAACATTTCCGACCAACGGGAGTAGGGACAGCGTACCTGTCGCCGAAATGGCAGATTTGGAGCGAAGCGGAAAATCTAAAATGCAGGCGGGAGGTACTTAGAACTTCAATGTATAACATTTCAAGATCAGTTTTTTGCGCCCAGCACAGATTTAAGCACTCCAAAGCCAAGAATAGAATAACTTCATGCTAGCCTAAGATTTATGTCACATCTCGAATTAACAAGTCCTGCATTCTTAAAACTGTTGACAGATTCAAACTCTTCACAGCTTTTGATTGATGTACGAGAAGCAGTTGAATACCAAGAACTTCATTTGCGAGGCTCGAGGAATATGCCGCTCAGCACGCTAGAGTCAAACCTTTCTGACCTGAATCCGACTACATCTTTGGTGGTATTTTGCCAATCGGGAAGTCGTGCTCAACAGGCGGCAAACTTGTTCACCAAAGGCGGTTTTAACCAAGTTCATGTTTTTCCTGAAGGTATGGATTATTTAAGCCTTCATTCCAAAACACGTCTTGAATATCCTCGAATCCAACATTTATGGTCAATTGATCGCCAATTTCGTTTTGCTCTTGGGATACTGATTGCTGTCGGTTTGTTCGGTAAGGTCTTTGTCAGCGAATGGTTTTTGATTATCCCCACAATCATTTGTGCTGGACTTATCTTTACCTCCTTGATAAACCGCTGTTATTTTAGATCGTTTATTGCTTTGTTACCCTGGAATCAAAACAACATTGCAACCTGATTGGATATTGAAAGATCATTTTTAGAAACTGCGCTTGAAGCTTCTCGAGTTTCAAGACCAATTCAAAGGTGTGCTGGCATCAAAAGTGAGGGGAAGTGATTGAACTCCCAAAGAAAATGATTCTCGAGATTTAGCGGCTGATCAATGAAATCATTCCCAGCATCAGTACAACCCCGCCCATACTTGCCATTGATCCCGCCCACTGATTCCGCCAGATCAACACAATGCCCAAAAGCGTTAAGGCAATCACGGCAAGGCGCACAATGCCAATCAGAATATTGTTCGCACTGAAAGCATAAGCACTCGAGTAGAGCACCAGCAAACCAACGAAAAGCGATGCCATACTGACGATGATTTTGAGGGCGATCATTGCGCCTCAGACTATCACTTTGCTCAAGTTGGATTGCTCGAGTTTGAAAAATAAAAAAGCCGAGAGTGCAAATTGCACTCCCAACGTCAAATTGAGGCTCGAGTTTTACTCTGCTGCTGGGGCGTGACGAGCACCGCCGCGAAGTGGAAGCTCTGGGATGAAAGCGGTAATCAGCAGTGCAAGCAAGGCGATTAAGATACCGAGTTTATAGACGGTGGTAATACCAGTTGTGAACGATTCTTTGATGGCTTCACCAACCCTGTCAACAGCAGAAAAGGCAGAGGTTGTGGCTTGTTGAATTGCAGGTGCTTGATTGGTTTTTATACGATCTAAAATCTGAACTCGAGCGTTGGGATCGGCAATTGCCGCCGCAGGAATACTCGAGAGTTGAGCCTTGAGGGATGCTGGCAATTGGGGGTTCGCCAACAATGCTTTAAAAGCTTCTGGCTTCCCAGAGTTAATTGCACCAGCGATTGCTTGATACTGTGTATCGAAGCCGGCTTTTATGTTTTTTTCAAGACCAGCTTTGATTTTGGTGGCGTCAAAACCGTTGCTCGAGCTTTCACCCTCGCCCGAGAACCCTCCACCATCACTAACATTAAATTGGCTTTGCATGGCTGGGGGCAAGCTGGCTTTGATCGTGTCCATGCGCGGGGTTAAATCGTTGGCGACGACGTTGGCAAAGACCGAACCGAGGATTGCCACGCCGATGGTGCTGCCCATTTGTCTGAAGAAGGTGGCGCTGGCGGTGGCAACACCAATTTTTTGGGGTTGTACCGCATTTTGAATTGCCAGCGTAAACAGTGGAATGCTCGGTCCGAGTCCCAATCCCATCACAACCATTTTGGCAACGACTTCCCAGAAGGTGCTTTGCGAGGTCAGGGTGAATCCGGTCAGCACAAAACCCAAAACCATAACGACCAGACCAATCAGCATCAGTGGTTTGTAACGCCCAAACCTCGAGACGAGTTGACCGCTTAAAACGTTGCCGATGACCAGACCAAAGACGAGTGGAATACCGGCAAATCCGCTGCTGGTGGCGCTGACACCAACCACGCGCTGCATGAACAGTGGCAAGAACACGAACGCACCGAGGAAGCCCATGCCAATGACAAATGCGGCTAAGTTACCAATGGCAAAGGTTGGAATTTTAAACAATGAAAGATCGAGCAATGGATCGCTGGCGGCGCGTTCAGTAAAGATAAAGGCGATCAGACCAACAAGTGACAGGGCAAATAAACCAAGAATTTCTGTTGAACCCCACAAAAAACCGAGTTGCCCAGGTGACACGCTGGTTTTGCCCAAACTGAGTGCCAGCAATAACGGAATCACGGCAACAATCAGGGTTACAGCGCCCAAGTAATCGATTTTGGGTTTTAAAACTGCCAGGTTTAAGTTCGGCATTTTACTGACAATAAATGCCAATGCCAAACCACCAACAGGAATGTTGACGTAAAAAATCCAATGCCAAGAAATGTTATCGGTCAAAAAACCGCCGACCAACGGACCAACCACGCTCGAGAGTCCAAAGACCGCGCCGAACAAACCGCTGTACTTGCCGCGATCTTGGGCTGGAATAATATCGGCAATGATTGCCAGGGCGCTGGTAAACAGCGACGCCGAACCCAAACCTTGAATTGCCCTCGAGATGATCAAAAATTCGGCATTGCTCGAGAGTCCGCATAAGACAGACCCTATCAAGAATATGGTAATACCGATGAGTAAAATAGGTTTACGTCCGTAAATATCTGAAAGTTTGCCCCAAATCGGAACAAAAACAGTGCTGGCAACCAAGTAGGCGGTGGTAATCCAAGAATAGAGCGAGTTATCAATGTTTAAAACCCTTTGAATCGTTGGGGCGGCGGTGGCTACAATGGTTTGATCGAGTGCAGCCAGCAAAACACCCAAAAAAGCACCAATAAGCGTGAAATTAATTTGCTGTCGGGTCAGTGCTGGCACGGCTAGAGCGTTGTAAGCCATGCCTGGTGGTGCGCCTTCGGGGCGGGATGAGGGTGATGCCATGTTGATGCTCCTTTCAAGCCGATTTTCGGCGCTAGCGGGCGAGGTGATGATGACGCAAAATCGGTGAACAATGGATAAACCCTAAAGCTTTGAGTCAATCTTTGCGACTCGAGCTTTAGACGTTGGTTTCCTTTGTTTCACTCATGGTGTTGGCAAGATGAACCAGGGTGTCAATAAATGCTTTGACTTGTTCTTGGGGCAGTGTCACCAGACCACGTTCGACAAGCCGAGCCATCGTGCTGCGCGTGGCGTCCAAGACCTCAATACCTTTGGGCGTAATCTCAAGCCGAACCCTTCTGGAATCTTCGGTGTCTAGGCTACGCCGTACCAGATCGCGTTTGGTCAGGTTCTCGAGCATTCTCGAGACTCCACTTGGTGAAATGCTGCACCGTTCGCCCAGCAAACCAGGGTAGTTTGCGCCACGATCAATGGTATTGAGCACCATAAAGTCGCCAAAGTCCATCTGATGTTCGCGCTCGAGCATGGGGACAACATTGCGTTTCATGACTTGTCCAAAATTCCACCATGCGTCAAGCACGTTGGTCGTGGGCATATTTACGGAAGTGTCTGATAATTTCTCGAGCGAGGAAGGTTTCACAACGAGATAATTTATACCCAAAATAATTGCAAGTTGCAAGTATCTCGAGGTGAAAGTATTGGCTTAAGCCAAATGGCTTATTGGGGGCAGAGAGCTGAGAGCAAAACTCAAACTGGCTTTGAGTTTGCAATTCCCAACCACAACTCAAGCAACTGCGTGACGGTTTTAGAGTTTTGCAGGTTGATCTCGGTTTCCCTGGGAATATCAGGTTCAGGGTCATTGAGGGTTTCTGGCAATGGTTCGCTCGAGTGCGGCTGCCAAAGATTCAACCAGGTTTTTGGAAGTTGATACGGTAATTCTTGGGCACTGAGGGCGGCATAAAGACTCGCCCAGACTCTTGGAACGGCTGTCCAAGTGGCATACCCACCACCACCCGTCGCCACAATCCGCCCACTGGTAAAGGTTTCGGCATATTGCACAATACGTTTAAACAATTCTTGATACCCAGGCAGCGTTAAAGCCAAATCTGCAAGTGGATCAAAAAAATGCGCATCCGCACCAGCTTGTACCACCAACACATCAGGCTTAAACCAAGCCAAGGCAGGCTCGAGCACACGATCAACTGCCTCCAGAAAACTTGAGTTTTGAGTGTAAGGCTCGAGCGGCACGTTAAGACTTGTTCCAAGACCATCACCTCGCCCAAGTTCGTAAATAAAACCCGTGCCAGGGTACAAATAGCGTCCTGTTTCATGAAACGAAATGGTCAGAACGTTCGGGTCATCGTAATGAATCCACTGCACGCCGTCGCCGTGATGCGCGTCAATGTCCAAATACGCGACCCGCAAACCCTGGGAGCGCAAGTAAGAAATTGCCACGCTTAAATCGTTGTAAACGCAAAAGCCGCCACCCTTGTTGCTTTGCGCATGATGTAAACCACCCGCCAGGTTTAAGGCTCGAGTATACCGACCATTTGCGACAAGTTCTGCCGCCAGCAACGTGCCACCCACCACCAAACTGGTTGCCTGGTGCATTCCAGAAAAAATTGGGGTGTCCGTCGTGCCAATACCGTACTCGAGGCTGTCGGGAACGTCCTCGCCCCTGGAAGCCCGCATGACCCTGGCAAGATACTTATTGCTATGAACAGCCGATAATGCCTCGAGACTCGCCATTTCGGGTTCAAACACGTCACTGACCGCCAGTAAATTTGACAGCTCGAGCAAACTTTTGACCGCTTCGGGACGGATTGCTTTGAACGGATGATGCTGACCCAAATCATAACGTACTTCGGCGCTCGAGAAGACAAAAGCCGTGTTCATTTGACCCCCAAAAAGCGCAATCGCTCAAACTCTGCCACCAGTTCAGGCGCAGCCTGAGGTCCAACTCGAGCCATCAAACTGTTGCCAGGAAAGTCCAACTCTGGATCATCGGTCTTAAAGACCTGCATTCCAACACCAGTGTAAAGGCGCTCAAGCAGTTTACGATACGCATAGGTCGTTAACCCCGTCCCTTCCAGATCAAAATGCCAATGGTAAATCGTGGCAATCACAATCTTATTTTCAAAACGCCCAGTCGCAAATGCCACCTCGAGCAAATGCCGCGCCAAATGCCGCCCACGATGCAACTTGGAAGTCTCCACCGCACCCAACTCGAGCAAACCAGGCACGCTCGAGCCACTCCAACGCTCGATCTGATCGGGAGGATGAAAGGTCGCATAACCCACCAAGCGATGCCCCAAACGCGCAAAACACACGCAAGCCAAACTGTCCTGCGCAATCTCCAATAACGCCTCGAATTGACGGTCAGGAGTGCGAAAAACGTTCAAACTCGCATCCATCTCGAGCGTCCGCAGTAACGCAGGGTCGCCGCATGGGAAAAGTTCGATTGGACCGTAAGGGCTTGAGAGGGTACGCATTTGAGTCCTAAAATTCCGATGGTGTTGTCTACCCTCATCCCCGACCCTTCTCCCAACATCGGGAGAAGGGAGCATGGATTCTTTACATGTGTGGCTCGAGGATTTTGGGCTGCTGTCAACAAATGCTATGCAACTCGAGCTTGAGAACTTAACAACCACTTCCTAAAATGAAATTATAGGCTATTTACTAATCGCTAATTGCTAGCTGCTTTACTGTGCATCCAAAACGTTAATCCCGCTCGAGCGAAGACGTTCTGCTGCCGTTTCTGCACCCTCACCTGTGGCACGAAGCACGACTTGACGCCGACCATCGGCTAGACCTGCGGTGGCGAGGCTGGCAATGTTGCTGGGTTTAATGGCTTCAGTGGTTTTCTCGAGCGCCCCTGGAACGTCGGGCAGATCAATGGTTAAGCGCACACCGCCCTCTTTCAAGCCGAGCACTTGAATCAAAGCCCCCAGAACATCGGTGATGGTCAGAATGCCAACCAAAGCGCCAGCGTTGTCGAGCACTGGCAAACCCGCGACTTTATGGGCTTGCATCTCAAGGGCGGCATTCTCTAAAGTGTCATCGCTGGTGGTGGTGCGGACGGGGTGCGCCATGACTTCTTTGACGGTCAGTTTTGAGAGCAGATAATTCATTTCCCAGACCGAAAGCGTGGTGGCTTTGGAAGGCATGGCGTCTTTAAGGTCTTTATCGGTAACGATACCAACCAGTTTAGCGCCGTCCACCACGGGTAAGCGCCTGAATTTGTGTTCACGCAAGAGCCTTAATGCCTCGAGCACTGGTTTGTCCTGGGCTACGGTGAGGGGTGCGGGTGTCATCCAGTCTTTAACGAGCATTGTTGAAGCCTCCGTGAAACCATTTTACTTCTTTTGCATTGCAAAACCGAATCGGTGGCTCGAGTTGTTCATCTTTTCTTTATTCACATTTTTAACACCCCCCTCACGCTCATGAGAAAGGCTGTGATACATTTTGCCCGTAGAGGAATCCGAGAAAACGGAAAACTGACCCTCGAGTTATAACAAGCACCGAACCGTGCTTTTGAAAGGAACGACCATGTTAAAGAAAATTATTCCCGTGCTGGTAGCAGTGGCTTTAACCGCCGCTTTCACCTTACCAAACGCCCAAACCAAAGCCAGCAAAATTGGTTTTGTCAACGCCCAAAAAGTGCTCGAGTGCCACCCAGACGGTAAAGGTATTGTTGCCCAACGCAAAAAAGCCGAGGATGAACTCAAGCCAATTCAGCAACAACTGACCGCGTTGCAAGCCAAACTTCAACAGAACACCGCCACCGCCGCCGAACGCCAACAGTACGACGTGCTGGCAAAATCATACCAAGCCCGTGCTAAACAACTCCAAGATAAATTTGATAAGCTCCTGACACCAGTCACCAAAGACGTTGACGTTGCCGTTTCCAAAGTTGCCAAAGCCCAAGGTTATGTGGTCGTGATGGATCGTCTGATTGCCTCCTCGAGCGGTCTGGTCATCTACGCCGACCCAGAAGGTACAGATTTGACCGACGATGTTTGCGTCGAAGTCAAAAAGTAAAAACTCTTTCTCGAGCGTCAAAACCTCCCCAAAATCTGGGGAGGTTTTTTGATAAGCCCGAGTCAAACCCCGTAAGCTGAGGACCGTGAACGATTCTCCCGCCCTCGAGTTGACTGGTTTGGTACACCGTTACGCACGGTCTTACGTTTTACGCGGTGCGAACTTGCAGCTTGCACGCGGCGAAGTTCTAGCGCTGTACGGCAGCAACGGCGCGGGCAAAACCACACTCTTAAAAATCATGGCAACCGCACTCTCCCCGTCTCGAGGCACAGGCAAAATTCTGGGATTTGCCCTGAACGACCAACAACGTATTCGCGGCAAAGTTCTGCTCGTCTCACACATGCTGGGTTTGTACCAAGAACTTTCGGGACTCGAGAACCTCGAGTTCAGTGCCAAAATGAGCCTGAAAAGTATTCCCAAAGCAACCCTGCAAACCGCCCTCGAACGAGTCGGCATGGGCAACGTCAGCGCCCGCGTTCGCGCCTACTCGAGCGGAATGCGCAAACGACTCGCCCTTGCCAAAATGCTGATCCTCGAGCCAGAACTGGTGCTTTTAGACGAACCTTTCGCCGCGCTTGATCCCGAAGGCAAAAACCTGGTCGAAGATTTGCTCAAACTCGAGCGTCAACGCGGCACGACCCTGATTATTGCCAGTCACGAACCCGAACGCACCGCAAAAATTGCTAGCCTCGAGACGACATTGCAAAATGGATTGCTGAGTGAACCCAGCGCCCCGAGGCTCGCATGAATCCCAATTCACAAAGTCACCCCCTACTCGTAGGGGGTCGCCGCTTGCGGCGGGGGGTCGTACAACAGGCAGTCGTCGAACCAATGCCGCACGACCCCTCCGTCTCTCGTTACACTCTCTTGATCCAAAAGATGCACCTGACGGGCTGGATCGCTCAAGCCACCTCCCCTACTTCGCAGGGGAGAACTAAAGGCACTGTGATCCTATTGTCTCAGAAGCTACAAAATAAAATTCAGTCTAATCAAGTTCTGATTCTCAAGGCTCGAGCATGAACCCGTGGCACGTGATTCTGACCATTGCCGCCAAAGATTGGCGTATCGAAGGTCGTGCTCGAGATGTCCTGACTGCCACAATCTTTTTTGCGGGTTTGGTGGTCATGATTTTGGCGTTCGCTTTTGGTCCCGAAACCGTGCGTTTGCGCGAGGCTGCGCCTGGAGTCTTGTGGGTGGCGATTGCGTTCGCCAGTATTTTGGCGGCGAGCAGAGCGTTTGCTTCTGAGGCAGAAGATGGGGCGCTCGAGGCGTTGTTGTTGTACCCAGTGCCGCATGAGTTGATTTATTTGGGAAAGTTATTATCGAACATTGGTTTGATGTTGATGTTGGCGCTGTTGGTCGTGCCGTTAACGGTGTTATTGTATGACGTAAAAGTTGGCGAGAACCTGCCGTTGTTGTTGCTGACCGTATTTTTGGGCGTGATTGGTTTTTCAATCATTTCCACGTTTCAAAGCTCGCTCACCGTTAACCTTCGCGCTCGAGAGTCGTTGTTGCCAGTGCTCATTTTTCCGCTGGTTGTACCTGTGGTGATCGGGGCGGTCAAAGCCACGACGCTGATTGTGACCAATGGCTCTGGTGTCGAAATCTGGGGTTGGCTTAGACTACTTATCGGGTTTAACGTTGTTTACATCACGGTTTGTACATTAGTGTTTCCGTTCGCGGTGGAATCCTAAGTTCGTTCAGGTTTCGGTCAGCCTTAAATAGCAAGCTCGAGTTTGGGACAATCTTCATCCCCTGCGCTGGGGTGCGTTTTTCATCTTAAAGGCGCAAAATAGAACCAAAGCTATCTCTCGAGCGTACACTGGTGAGAAGTAACACGGAGGGTTTTATGCAAAGTAAAGCAAAATCTTTTTTTGATGCGAGTTGGATCACGCCAGCACTTGGTTTCTCGAGTTTGCTGATTGTGGTGGCTACCTTTGTCTTTACGTTTACGGCACAACCCGATGTGGAACAAGGGTTTTTAACCCGAATCTTGCCAATTCACGTGCCTGCATCGTGGTTGGCGTACTTGGCGTTTGGCATGACGGCGGTTTACGGTTTGGCGTACTTGATTACGCGGCGCAATCATTTTGATCGGTTGTCTGCCAGCAGTGCCGAAATTGGCGTGGTGTTTATCATGTTGTCCTTGTTTACGGGTGCGTTGTGGGGTCGTCCAACCTGGGGAACGTACTGGCAATGGGACGCCCGCATGACCACAACACTGTTGATGTTTATGGTGTACGTCGGCATGTTGATGGTACGCGGCATCATTGATGATCCAGCCCGTCGCGCTCGAGTCAGTGCCGTGATTGGGGTGGTTGCCAGCGTCGGTGTGCCAATCAATTACATGAGTGTTTATTGGTGGAATACCTTGCATCAAACCCCAAGTTTAAGTATTCCTGAGAAGAATTCAGCGTTGTCTAACCCTGGTATTCTGATCGCGTTTTTGCTGTCCTTGCTTGGTTTTACAATTTTGTACCTGTACTTGTTGCGGCTTCGTGGGCAGATCGCGCTTCGTGTCAGTGATCTCGAGTCTGAGGAGATTGAAATGCAGCTTGGTACTATGAAGGTGGCACAATGACCGCTGCCGAGATTGCAGCCGCTCATAAGTGGGATATTTTTGTTTACTGGTCTTATGCGGCAGCGGTTTTGCTACTTGGTGGTTACGCGTTTTATCTCATTCGTCTGATGCGTCAACTTAAAAAGGACACACCATGAACTCACGCTCAAGCAACGCTTGGAAGTACTTAATTGGTTTGGTGATTATTCTTGGTGGAGTGGGTTTTGTGCTCTCCTCGAGCTTGAACACCAACTTAACGTTTTTTATCACGCCCTCCGAATACTTGGCTGACACTGTTAAGTACACAGATAAAACCGTGCG
>JANMUC010000676.1:0-5482 GCA_031391225.1 Deinococcales bacterium | reverse complement strand
TGGTGGAAGTGTTCTGACCTTCTCGAGCATCAGTGCGGGTGGCAATTACGCGTGTGGTGTGACCTCGATTGGCGCAGGTTACTGCTGGGGATTCAATGGTCTTGGTCAACTTGGCAACAATTCCCCCGCAAACTCGACCTCGAGTGTTCCAGTTGCTGTGGCAGCTCCGACTGGTGGAAGTGTTCTGACCTTCTCGAGCATCAACGCTCATAGTCACTCGTGTGGTGTGACCTTGAATGGCACAGCGTACTGTTGGGGAGGCAATGCCAGTGGACAACTTGGCAATGGTTTAAGTGGTGCTGGCACAAACTCGCTTGTTCCAGTTGCCGTGGTAGCCCCAAGTGGTGGAAGTGTTCTGACCTTCTCGAGCATCAACGCTGGCGGTGCTCACTCGTGTGGCGTGACCTCGAGTGGTACAACGCACTGCTGGGGAAATGGCGCTTTTGGACGACTTGGCAATAATTCCTTAATAACCTCTAGTGTCCCAGTCAATGTAGACAACACCAACTTCAGTTTGTAACACAACACAACCCGCTTAAAAACACAATCAACACCTTCAGGCTCGAGTTTTAATGCTCGAGCCTGAAATCTAGTCAAAAATTGAATGCGAAAACTTTAAGAAACCAAAACTCGAGCTTGGTTTTGTGAGGAAAACCGCCCTGTGTGTCACACAAATTCTCATGTTTTTGAGTAGGCTAGACTATGCGTCTCTTGATTGTTGCGTTGTTTGTCTGGAGTTCAAGCCTCGCACTTGCCTCGAGCATTCCCGCGCCGCGCATTGGAAAATACCCTGGTTACTCAAGGGTGGTGGTTGATCTGCCATCCGACGCGAGTTACCGCATCGAACTCAATTCGCTTGCCATGCGGGTAATTTTTCCTGCTGGGATCGTGGTGGCAGACCTCAAGAAATTCAAGTACCCAGAATTCTTGGGGTATACGCTCGAGCAAAATAGCGACGCTGGCGTGCTGACCTTGGTGACCCCGCAAGGGGTGACTTCCCGTTCGGGTTGGCGTTTGCAAGTTTTACCGCCAGGCGAAGGCAAGACAGGCTCGAGGGTCGTGATTGATCTTTCGGGCGCTTTTTCCGATATTTTGCCGCTTGGTTTGGTTCAACCTTTTGAATTTAAACCCGAGAATCTTGCCAGAACCTTTAGCGTGGTGCTTGACCCTGGGCACGGTGGCACTGACCCTGGCGCTTTGGGTATGGTTAAAGAATCTGAGGTGAATTTGAGTGTGTCCTCTCGAGTTGCCGAAACACTTTCTGAAGCGGGGGTTGAAGTGACCGTGACACGATCTGATAACACCGTTTTTTCGGACGATAAACGTCTTGATTTGCGTGCTCGAACCGATCTTGCCAAAGGTAAGGATTTGTTTGTTTCCATTCATGCCAATGCGCGTCCAGCCTCGAACGCCATGACGACTTACGGAACTGAAGTTTATTACTATGACAAAAAATCTCAAGCGCCAGTTTTTGTGACTCCAGCCAATCCGCCCAAGCTCTTGACTGTTCCAGAAGTTCAAACCGTGCCTGAGACAAGCTCGAGTTCAAGCTCGGCACAGACAAGCCTGCCCGATTCGAGCTTGCCAGATACAAATGCGGCAAGCTCGAATGGCGTCGAACCCAACCAACCAGAATCCAGTGCCGTGACGCCTTTAACCGTTCCAGATTCGAGCAACGTCACGGTGGAAGTGCCAAGTGAAACCCGTCCTGTTGCGGTGACGCTCAATCCAACCTCAAGTTCGCTTGCGAAGGGCGTTGACCAAGCGCAGCGCAGTCAAGATTCATTGAAAGCGGCTTCGAGCGTACTCTCAAACATGATTGGAGCGACTGCCAGTTTAAATCGTGGTGTGCGAATCGCTGATTATTTGGTGATCAAAGAAAACACCGCGCCCGCGATTTTGGTCGAGATGGGTTTTGTGACGCATCCGATCGAGGGGGCGCAACTCAAGGATGCCAATTATTTGGACCGAATCGCCTACGGCATTTCTCGAGGGGTGCTCGAGTATTTGGATAATTTGCCGCCTGACAAGCGTTAATCGCAGCGTTAGCTCACTTCGCCCAAAATTTTTCCAGCGGCGTCAATCAGCAAGTAAAAACCACCGATTCTCGAGCGTGCCCATTTGATCACGTCCATCAAATTGTCGCTGCTGTATTTGATCTCGAGTTCGATTTCACTGCGCGATAAGCCCCACAATGCCCGAAACTCGCCCGCCTTTTCGAGTTCGGGCGCTTGGTTGTCTTCTTTGATGAAAGCTCGGGACATGATTCTCGAGTATACGCGTGTGCTCGGAACGAAATTGTTTTAGGATGCGTAAGAGTTTGAGGGGGTTTTATGAAAACAGAATTGATGAACCAAACACAACTTGAGGCACTGGTTGATTTATTGGTGTTTGCCACCATGACCGATAGAGCATTTTCTGACACCGAAACCGAATCCCTCGAGAGCGATTTGCTGGCATTGCCTTGGACTTCGGGTATCAGCATCTCGAGTTACAAAAATGGGTCGTATGCCCGCGCTCGAGAGGCAAATTCCGAGACGGCAAAAGCCAATTATTTAAGGCAACTCTGTGCGCATTTTGAGGGTCTTGAATTCAAACGTGACGCCGTTGCTGCCATTGAAGAACTGCTGGCATCCGATGCCGTTGCCGCCAGTGAAGATTCATTTCTCAAGCGACTCAAACTCGAGTTGGGGCTTGATTAACCAGCAACTCTTGAAGTTCAATTTCGTTTAAAAAACCGTTGGCGGCTCCAGTTTCACCAATTTTATAGGAGGCGAACAACACGGCTTTCTCGAGCGATTCCAGCGCATTCTGAGTTTTGGTGTAAAAGTGATTGAAGCTCGAGAACAAGGCGTCTCCCGCGCCGATGGTGTTCACAACGTCGCGGGTTTTGACGGCATGCACCTGTTGGGGTTGCGCCTCTCGACTGAACAACATTGCGCCGTTATCGCCCAAACCCACGACAATGATTTTGGTCGCAAATTGCTGAAACATTTGATTCGCGCTTTGCTCTGGGGTTTCTTGCAGGCGCTCATGGCTCAAAAAACGATGTCGGCATGATGCAAGAAATCTTGATCGTAAGGATTCTCGAGGTTTATTAGCGTGTGTAAATCCGTGGCAATCGGAACGCCCAGGTGTTTGGCTTTTTTCAGCAAGCCCCTAGAAAAATTGATGTTGCACGCCACCACCAAATCGCAATTCTCGAGCGCGGTATCAAAATGATCTTCTGGATATTTTTGGTCTTGCACGTCTTTCAAGTCTGTGTGAATTTGTCGTGTGCCGTTCGGGTCGTACAAGATCACGCTCTGCGCGGTTTGGGCAATTGTTTGAACCACAAATTCGCTTGAGATTCTGTCGCGCTCCAAGGTTGCCAAAGCTAGACTGGCAGCATCGTCTTGACCAATTAAAGACGCAAATCGAACCTTATTGCCCAGCGTCATCATGGCTTTGGCGACTTTGTAACCCACGCCTGAAACCGTATTTTTAACGCCAAAAAAAGGGTAATTGACTGGATTGTACTCGAGTGGAAAACCAGATATTTTTAGGGTTGTTTCAAGGTTAATCAATCCAGAAACCAAAACAATTGCCATGATGAAGTCTCCAGGGTTTAAGTCTCTTTTGGTTTTAAGACAATTGGACTTTGCTTGCTCGGATCGCGCCCAACCACGTCCTGATAATAGGCTTTGATGATCTCGAAGTCTTTCTCGAGGTCGCCCGTTGGTACGAGATATTCTTTAATGCCAATCTCGCGGCGCTTCCAGTCCATGTACGCCAAACCAATCGGTACGTTCGCCTCAAGCGCCATGTAATAAAAACCGCTGCGCCAGTATTCGGCTTTTTTCCGAGTGCCCTCGGCGGCAACAATCAGTGCAATTTCATCTCGAGAATTAATGATTTCAACAATTTGATCGACAAAATTTTTGCTTTTGTCACGCTCGAGCGGAATTCCGCCCAGTGCTTTCATAATCGGTCCCATCACGCCTTTGAACAGGGCAGCTTTGCCAACGAAGTTCATTTTCAAACCTGTTGACCAAGCCCAGGCAATGGCGGGAACAAAATCCCAATTCGAGGTGTGCGGATAGCCCAATGCCACGAACTTCTTGCTTGTCGCGGGGGCAAGAATACTTTTCCAGCCGAACAGTTTCATCAACCCCAAAACAATTTGTTGACGGGTGTTGATAGCTTGATGCTCGAATGGAGTGGGGGACACCTCAACAGTCTACTCGAACAAAGCGCTGACTCGAGTGTCTTTAAACCAAAGCCCCAGACCAGATCAGCACAGCGCGTCCACGTTCCTTAAAGCCCAAACTCGAGTAAAAATCTAATTGATGCGGCTCGAGGTCGGGTTGGGTCAACAAGTACAGCGCGATCACATCGGCGCGTTCGCGGCACTCATTAACAATTGCCTCCAAGAGCGGGTTTTCGACGCGTCCAGCAAAATCATCTTGGGCGTGCAACTCTTCGATGGTGGCACGCCAGCCCAAACGCACCGGACGGGCTTGAAAGGTCACATGGGCAAAACCGACGCTAACACCATCCAATAACGCCAAGTACATGGTCGCGTCGTCGTCTGACAGGGCTTGCTCGAGCAATTCGCGCAGGCGTTCAGGGTCACGTTTGGCGGGCGCGTCCGTCCAAGCCAAACACAAGTTCATCAACGTCTCGAGGTCACGTTTGTTAGCACGGCGCACAACCGGTGTCTCGAGTTTCATGATTTAGCTGCGCGGCGTGAGAATTCTTCCACACGAAGGGCATTTGACCGGAACCGCGCCGCCCATGACGCGTTGCACGATGTTCATTGGCAGTTGCATTTTGCAGCCGTCACATTTGCCCATGACAATCGGTACAATGCCCGCGCCTTTTTTGGCTTTACGAACCGCGTTGTATTCTCGCAATACGTCAAAATCAATCTCTTCGGCAAGGTCGTTGCGGGTTGCCATTTTGCCCTCAAAACTGGCTTGCAAGGCTTTAATACGGTCATCGTCCAAGCTTTCAAGCTCGAGCAATTTCGGTTCGAGTTCGTTTAAATCGCCTTCAAGCCCAGCCACCCGTGCCGCCAACGTTTCCATTTTTTCAATTAACGGCAAACTGTCATTCTCGAGGTCTTCGATGCGCGTGTCGAGTTGCAAAATCACGCTCGTATACTGCGATTGCTCTTTGACGCTGCTCGAGTTTTGCTGATCGACTTTGGCACGCTCGCGCTTGGCTGACAAATCTTTGAGTTCAAGCTCTGCCGCGTTGACTTGCCGTCTGACCGCTGCGTGTTCGGCTTTGGTGCTCTCGAGCTTGGATAGCAATTGGGCTTTCTCATCGCGTGTTGCGGCAAGATCACCTGGAATGCTTGCCTCATCAAACTTGAGTTTGTCGAGTTCGAGGTCGAGTGACTGCACTTTTAGCAGTTGCTCGAGAACGCTGCTGCTGTTGCTCGGCTGGCTCATCACGCGCATGATACCGCATTGAAGTGCTTTAGGGTGCAAATATC
>JANMUC010000547.1:0-2138 GCA_031391225.1 Deinococcales bacterium | reverse complement strand
GTCTTGCTCGAGGGTCGTCAAGCACACTCGAGTTTCTGATGATTTCAATTTGATCTTGGAGGATTGTATGAGCAAAAAAGTTTCGTCCCAAATTTCCCGTCGTGATTTTCTAAAAGTCGCGGCTGGAACCGCTGCCAGTTTCGCCCTGCCCAACATTTGGATTCAATCCAAAGCCGCCAGCACGATCAAATTGGGCTTTATTGCCCTGACCGATTCTGCCAGCATTATCATGGCAAAAGAATTGGGTTTGTTTAAAAAGTACGGTGTGGATGTCGAAGTCGTCAAGCAAGCCTCGTGGGCTGCCCTGCGCGATGGCGTTCTGAACGGCGATATTCAAGGGGCACACTGCTTGTTTGGAATGCCCTTTAGCGTTTACTCGGGCATCGGTGGGCAGGCGGGCAAGGAAATGCCAATTGCCATGATTTTGAACAACAATGGACAAGGCATCACCTTATCAAACGCGCTGGCAAGTGTCGGACGCGACCCCAGCAAGCTCAAAGGGGCGCTCGAGAAACTGGTTGCGGACGGTAAAGACACGACGTTTGCCATGACCTTCCCAGGCGGCACGCACGACATGTGGTTGCGCAATTACCTCGACCATGCCGGCATTGATGCCAGCGTGACGGGCAAGCAACGCATCATCACGATTCCACCACCGCAAATGGTTGCCAACATGAAAGTCGGCAACATGATCGGTTATTCGGTGGGTGAACCTTGGAACGGTCTTGCCGTACAACAAAAAATTGGTTTTACCGCCGTTGCAAGCCAAGAAATCTGGAAGCATCACCCCGAAAAAGCCTTGGTCTTGAACAAAGCCTTCAGCAGCCAGAAAGATGAGGTCAAAGCCATCATGAAAGCCGTGCTCGAGGCATCAGCGTGGCTCGATGAGGTCGGTAATATTCGCAAAGCTGCCACCACCATCGGTGCAGCGCAGTACGTCAACGCCAGCCCAGATGTGATCGGCGCGAGGCTCGAGGGGCGTTACGATTTTGGCAATGGTTTGGGCACAAAACAGTTCCTCGATGACCGAATGTTGTTCTCGCGGGACGGCAAAGTTTCGATGCCGCGCTTGGCGCACGGCATTTGGTTTTTGGCGCAGTACGCCCGCTTTGGTTACAAACCATTCCCAGCGGATGCCAAAGCCATTAGCGATAAATTGATTATGCAAGATTTGTACAAGGAGGTTGCCAAAGAAATGAGCTTAAGCTTGCCAACCGACGACATGAAACCTTGGACGATGACCTTGGACAAATCCAAATTCGATCCGAACAACCCAGCCGCGTACCTCAAAGCCGCCGCGAAATAACGGGAGAACCATGAACCGAGAAATAGGTCGTTCAAACACGAACCTCGAGACTCCCAAAACTCCTGCAATTCCAATATGGCTACGCTCGAGCCTTGTGACCTTGGCATTTACCGTTGGCAGTTTAAGCCTGATTGTGGCGGTTTGGTTGATCGTGCGGGCATTTGTGGGCACTGATTTGCCCTCGCCAGTGGCAACGGTCAGGGTGTTTTGGGATTTAATCAAAAACCCATTTCATTACGGTGGACCAAACGATCAAGGTGTGGGATTGCTGTTGCTCTCGAGCTTACAACGCGTTGGTTTGGGCTGGTTTCTGGGGGCGATTGTCGCCGTGCCGCTCGGCATTTTGATGGGATCGGTGCAATTTATTCACAGGCTTGTCAACCCGATTGTGCAAGTTTTGCGCCCCGTCTCGCCACTCGCCTGGTATCCGTTGGCGCTCGTGGCAATCAAAAGTGCGCCCAACGCACTGGTCTTCGTGATCTTTATTACCAGCCTTTGGCCCACCGTCATCAACACCTACTTTGGTGTGGCAGCCGTGCCAAAAGATTTTAAGAACGTTGCCAAAGTCTTTAATTTCTCGAGTGACCGTTACGTGCGCCGCGTACTGCTTCCATTTGCAATGCCGCACATTGTCACAGGTTTGCGCGTCAGTCTGGGCATTGCCTGGATGGTCATTGTCGCCGCCGAAATGCTTTCTGGCGCGAGTGGTATCGGATTCTTCGCTTGGGATTCGTACAACGCTTTAAGTTATGAAAAAGTTATCAGCGCCATTGCCTTAATTGGTTTGACGGGTTTGTTGTTTGACAAGGGTTTTGATTGGCTCTCGAGGAAA
>JANMUC010000536.1:0-7273 GCA_031391225.1 Deinococcales bacterium | reverse complement strand
GCATGGCATCCCGATTCTGGTCAAGGACAACATTGACACCGCTGACCGGATGCACACCAGTGCCGGTTCGCTGGCGATGTCTAAATCCATTGCTCTTCGAGACTCGACTGTCGCCGCACGGCTGCGGGCTGCAGGTGCGGTGCTGCTGGGCAAAGCCAACATGACCGAATGGGCGAACTTCATGACCGTCGGCATGAGCAACGGTTACAGTTCGCGTGGCGGTCAAGGCATCAATCCGTACAAGCCGGGGCTGGACACGGGCGGCTCAAGTTCGGGTTCGGGCATTGCCCCCGCTGCAAACCTCTGCGCGGCAGCCATCGGCACGGAAACCTCGGGTTCAATTCTCAGCCCAGCAAATCAAAACAGTTTGGTTGGCATCAAACCGACAGTTGGATTGGTTTCGCGGGCTGGCGTGATCCCCGTCTCGAGCACCCAGGACACCCCAGGTCCGATGGCGCGAACGGTGCGCGATGCGGCGATTTTGCTGTCCGCGATAGCGTGTAAAGACCGCCGCGACCCAGCCACTCGAGATGCCAAAATTGCTGAGGATTACACTGCCTTCCTCGACCCAAATGGCTTGAAGGGTGCGCGTATCGGCGTGCCTCGAGGCGTGTACTGGGACACATTATCGCCCGAGCAGGCACAAATTGTCGAAAACGCGCTGCAAGTCATTCGAGATTGTGGCGCGACCATCATTGATCCTGCCGAAATCGCCACTGCCAAGGAAATGGCAGGCTTCAACTTCGAGGTGCTGCTTTACGATTTCAAGCGCGACCTCAACCGCTATTTCAAAACGCTTGGTGTCAACGCGCCAATCAAAAACCTCAAAGAGTTGATTGCATTTAACGAGCAACGTCCCGAGAAGATGCTGCGTTACGGGCAGTTGATCCTGCAAGCCGCACAGTCCACCAGCGGCAAGCTCGAGGAAGCGATCTATGCCTACCGTCGTGCCGAGGATTTGCGGCTCTCGCAGCGTTTGGGGATTGACGCGACCTTCAAACAACACCGTCTTGACGCACTGCTGTTTCCAATCTATTCGGGGTACGGTATTGCGGCGCGACCTGGTTATCCCAGCGTGATCGTTCCAGCCGGTTACACCGCTGACAACACACCAGTCGGTGTGACCTTTACTGCCAGGGCGTGGCAAGAACCCACGCTGATTCGCCTTGCCTATGCCTTTGAGCAAGCCAGTCAAGGACGCCGTCCACCAGCCCTCACGCCTGCTCTTTGAGAACCAGGCTGACACGGAATCCCTATGATTTGATTCAGCCTCAAGCCGAGGGTTCATACAGAAAACAGGCACTCTGATGCCCCTCCAACCCTCGAGCTTGGGCACTTGGCGGGTGAGTTAGATCTACCTCTTTTTGTCGCGTGTCTCACACACAATACAGATTTTGTGGTGTTTAGACAATGACAGTATAACCCGCTCAACTTGGCTTCGGTAAAGAAGCTCAAAGCTGAAAAACAAGTTTGAGATGTTCAAGTATCGCCTCAGTATGCGAGTGCTTTTGATCACACCTACAGCACCTTGCACAATGTTCGACGCGAAGCGATTCCGCCCGAAGTGACCCAAGCCCGTGAGGTGCTGCTTTAAGGGTCAAGAAGCGCGTCAACGGATATGAAAACCGCTGTAAAACAATTGAGCAACTACTTTGTCATTCCCAAAACCCAATCAGCAAACTCCCCTTCTCGCACCCGTAAATACCCCATCGTCGAAACTCGAGTTTCCCCTGTCCTCTCGAGCACCGTGACAATGCACCCCTTGAAAATCCCATCTTCAACCCGCAGAACGCGCTGTAACCCTCGAGCGCCAACAAAGCGCAATGAGCTTGTCCCCACCAATTCCAAAGGCGCACGCCAAACGCAAGCAGAATTGACTCGATTGACTCACGCAATTACTCCGATTGTGCTGTCATCAAGCCATGAAATGTCTTTCCTAAAATCCAAGTTTTGTCTTCTTCAGAAACAAAATCACAATGCGTTCTGAAGACCTCGAGCGCTTGACGGTAGGTCATGAAAAACCGTACCACTGGGTAATCCGATCCCCAGCACAGGCGCTGTGCCCCAAAATGCTGGTAAATTTCCCGTACCAGCTCGAGCGTGTCGTGATACGGGAAATTCCACTCGAGCTTCGCGGCATAGGCAAAGCCAGAGATTTTAATGTGGATGTTGGGACAGCTTGCCGACTCGAGCACCTGATTGAGGTTTTCGGCAGTCGCAGCGTCGGCACGAAGCCAGCCGAGGTGATGGCAGAGGATTGGCAGGCTTGGAAAGGCTCGAGCCACCCGCCGAACCATGACCTGCTGGTGGGGGTAGCACGAGAGGCTGGCAATCAGCTTGTGCTCGGCAGCCACACCAAAAAACCCGAGTCCATCTTTTGATGCCAGCCAAGCGCCGTCATCGTGTTCGTTCAGGTAATGCGTGAAGCCCCGAATCGGAAATTGCCGAATGATCTCGAGCAAGCGCCCTGCCGCGCCTGCTCGATGGTGGGTGGCTGACCAGGCGCTGTCCACATCGGCGAATTGAATCAGCCTGGCGGGATGGCGTGCGACCTGTTCAGCAACATAAGCGTTGTTCTCTGGATTGTGCTCAATCTGGGCGCAGATCAGCACCGCTTGATCTATACCGTTCAAGTCCATCTCAAACAGCAATTGTTCGACCCGCCCTCGGTGCTCGTCGTCGGGAACGGGCGGCTGATAGGGCCAGTGCGACCAGGCGTGACTGTGAGAATCAATAGTCATGTTGCAAAAAATGGTACAAGCTGGGCGTCAAGAAGCTCGAGACCAAAGCCTGGCGCGTCGTTCGGGGTTAGCCAGCCGTTGTTGGGGAGCTTCTGCCCTGGGGCAACGCGTCCCTGCTCGAGTGGTATACCTGGAGCCGAGCCGACAAAAAATTCGCACCAGGGGATTGCCGATTGCCCAAAGCTGAAGTGCTGCCCGAAGGCGGTGTGCCCGCCCGCGTGCAAGATCACGCTCGCGCCCGAGGCTTGTGCCGCCGCGACCACCTGTTGCGTGACGGTGACGCCACCGCACCAGTTGATGTCGGGTTGCAAGATATCCACGGCATGATGGCTGGCTGCCCACTGAAATGGCACGCTCGAGTACCAGTGCTCTCCGCTGGCAAGCGTTTGCCAGGGCAGGCGTTGACGCAATTCGAGGTGCGCGTCGAGGTCTTCGGGAATCAGACATTCCTCGAGCCATTTGAGCTTGTAGGGGCGCAATTTTTCGGCGAGGCGCACGCTGTATTCGACATCGAACGCCATCCAGCAATCGAGCATCAGTTCGCTCTGGTCGCCAATGATGGCTCGAGCCTGGGCGACAAATTCGGCGTTTTTTTCCAGACCGTCCAGACCGTCGGCGGGACCGTAAGGGCAGGCGAGTTTGAAGGCGCTGAAGCCGAGTTCTTTGTACCAATCCACATCGTTGCCGGTGGCGTAACAAAAGATTTTATCTCGAGATGCGCCACCCAACAAGCGGTAAACGGGTTGACCGAGCAATTTGCCTTTCAAATCCCAGAGCGCCAGGTCAACGGCGCTGATGGCGTAGGAGGCAAGCCCAAGCGAGCCATACGGTTTGGTCAGGCGAAACATCATGTCCGAGAGCCTGTCGGTGGCAAAGCAGTCCTCGCCGAGCAGTCGCGGGGCAAGATGGTCTTCGATCACGGCGACGACGGGTCGCCCATAACCCGTTTGACCCAGCCCAAAACTGCCGTCCTCTGCCGTAACCTTGCACCAGACATCGCCCCAGGGTGGAGTCCAGAGGCTGCGGTGGCGTTTGACGTGGGCAAACTTGGACATTGGGTTGGCGACCTCCGCCTCTTCTGCCCAGCCAGGGCGGCGCTGGGGGGTCTTGACGGGCTTGGCGGCTTCCTCGAGCCTAAACACCTCAATGCTTTTGATCTTCATGGTCTTGCTCCTTTTCGTACAACGATTCAACCGTGACCGCCTGACCGTCTTGTGCCGCCGAGCGATACGCCGCCTCGAGAAATTCGACGGTGCGCCAACCGATCTCGGCACTCGAGTGGTTTGTTTCTTGCCCTAAAATGACCCCGATTAGGTTGTTGACGGGCGCGGCACGTGGGTACATCTGCTCGCCCTGGTTGGCTGACTCGAGCACGTGGCGCTGGCGGTTGGGGGTCACGATCAGGGCACGGCGGGCGTACATGTCCAGTTCGATGCTGCCGTGCTCGCAATGGACTTGCAGATCAACGCGCCCGCTCGAGCCGTTGCCCGTACCGCCGACGCTGCCCAGTGTGCCGCCCTCGAACTCGAGCATCATCACGTCCACCAGGTCGAGCGCCAGCCCGTGGTTGTGCATCAGGGCATGTACCCGTTTGGGACGCAACTGGGTTGTAAAAAACATCAAACCCGCCGAATGGGTGATCTGCAAATGACCCTCGCCGCCACCCGAGAGGCTGGGTTGGCTGTAGACATTGCCAGGACCATGCACAGCCGTGTCAAGCTCAAAGTCGCCGCGCAAAAAGCCGATGATTGAGTTGACCGCCGAGCACATCACATACTGCACCGCGCCCAGTTCGCCAGAGGCGATCACGGCTCGAGCCTCAATCGCTTCAGGGGTGTAATGCCAGGGGTAGCCGATAATCAGTTCGCGTTGTCGGTCATGGGCGAGCCTCACCAGTTCGCGGGCGTGGCTGGCGTGCAAGGTCATGGGTTTCTCGAGCATGACGTGCAAGCCGTGCTCGAGGCAGGTTTTGGCAATCGCAAAATGGCTGGCATGGTTGGTGGCGATCACCGCGCCATCCAGTGCTTCGCGCTCGAGCATCTCTTGAAGGTCGGTGTAGCGTCGCTCGAGATTAAATGCCTCACCTGCCGCCTTCAGTTTGCTCGGGTCGGAATCGCACAGCACAATCTGAGAGACGTTTTCGTTGGCTTGAAGTGCAGGAATGTGGCTGGCGGTTGCCCACCAACCCGTGCCGATGACCGCGACTCTGGCGCTCGAGGTCACAGCCCTTTCAAGACTCTGCTTTGGCACAAAAAAGCTCACGCTAAAACCTCGAGTTGAAGGTTTGAGAGCCGCACCCCCGCCGCACTGAGGCTGTCCTCGAGCTGGGCAAGCGTTCTGGGACCGATGATCGGAATCGTGGTGAACGGTTGCGACAGCAAGTACCCGAGCACGACTTGGGTCAAGCTGAGGTTCGACTCTCGCATGATCTGCTGAATGTTTTGAAAGCGCTCGAGGTTGGGCGCGAGCGGATAGGGTCGGCGCAGTTCGGGATTCATCTGCTCGAGGCTGCCCTCGAGCATACGCTGGAACAGACCATTGGCTTGGGCTGTGTAAGGCATCGCGGCAATGCCCGTGGTTCGGTGATAATCCTCGAGCGCCTTGTTCATTGCAACGCAGGTCTTGTCCGCAATGTTTTCTGGGTCAATCACGGCAACGTTCCACAAGACCTGATCGGCGACAAAGCCCTGAATCCCGTGATCTTGGGCGTACTCCTGCGCCAACCGAAAGCGCTGAAACGTCCAGTTTGATGCTCCAAAATACCGAATCTTGCCCGCCTTGACCTGAAGGTTCAGCGTCTCGAGGATTTCTTGCACGGGTCTGGCGGGGTCGTCGCGGTGCAGCCAGTAGAGGTCAATCCAATCGGTCTGAAGCGAGGCTAGGCTCTGGTCAAGGTCATGCACGATGTCCTCGGGCGCGAGGCGCGAGAGCTGCATTGTCTCGAGGTGCGGGTGTGCGCCCTTGGTCGAGAGCACGATCTGATCGCGGTTGCCACGGTCTTTCAACCACCTGCCGATGGTTTTTTCGCTGCGGCTCTGCTCGCCAGGAATCCAGTCCGAATAGACCTTGGCGCTGTCCAAAACATTCCCGCCGAGTTCGAGATAACGATCCAGCAAGGCGTAAGCATCTGGTGGTGCAATCGTTGCACCCAAACCAACCGTGCCCAGACAGATTTCAGAAACCTCGAGCCTGCTGCCAGGAATCTTAAGGCGTTTCATGCCCGACCTAAAGCTTCGAGCAAGACTGGGTTGATCGGAAAATCTTGCTCGAGCACAATCGGACGCGCCTGGTGGATCGAGCGTTTCAGGGCAGCCTCGAACTGCAACTCGCGCAAGCCCGCCAGACCAGGCACGGGCGCGGGTGTGCCCAAGCGCAGCGAATCGAGGTACGCCGCGATGGACTTGCCGAACGAAGATTGGTACTGATCCCATCTCGAGCCATCCCGTGAGAGGGCATGAGTGACATGACGGGCATTGTGGTAGTCCAAAACCTCGAGATCACCGTCCAGATCACGCATGGTCAACCGTCCGTGCTCGAAGGCAAAACTCAGCTCGAAGAGGGGCATTTTGAAATCAATCTCGCCCGTGCCGATCAGCGTGCCACTGGCATCGTTGTCAAATTGAAACGCCGCCGTGACGTTCGATATTCCCTCGGCATCCATCACCGAACGTCGCGTGGTCGCCCTGAGTGCTGTGATGGTCTGCACCGAACCCATCATCTCGAGCATCAGGTCAATGCAGTGACTCCAACAGGCGTAATGCACCAATCCCGTGAAATGCACGGGTCGTCCTAAATTGAGTTCTTCAATCAAGGCTCGAGCTTTGAGGGTCTGGTCTAAAAAGCGGTAGTTGAAGATCATCGCGGTTTGTGTCCCGACAGCCTGAGCTTTCTCGAGCAGGGCGTGCGCCTCGAGAAAATCTGTTTCGCTGACGCTTGCCTGTCCCAGCTTGGCGCTTAACGGTTTTTCAAAAGACAGTCGCCTGGGACGAAGCTCGAGCAGTTCTTGTGAAACCTGCAAGCGCTCGGTTTCGTTGGTCAAGACCATCACCGCATCAGGGTTTTGCCGCATCAATTCGGCGAGCGAATCCATTGCCCGTCCGCCGAAGCGTTCGGCGAGCGCCAACGCCTTTTCGCGGGTTCGGTTGAAATACAATAAGTTCACATCGGCGTGTCGAACGAGTTGAGGTAGGTAACTCTCCATTGCCACCTTGCCCGTGCCGACGATGGCGATTTGCAAGCTCATGTCCGACCAACCTCAGTCGAGACAGGAACCCCATAAATCCAGCGTCCCGCCGATTCTGGTGTGATCTCGAGCAGCCAATGACCGTGCTCGAGGCTGCTGCTGACGGGCTTTCCGAGAGAGCCTGGCTTTGCCGCCTCGGCAAAAAAGTGCATCGCCACTGCGGGGTCATGGCTAGGGATTTTTAAGGTTGCCGCCGTGTCGCACCAGACGATCAACCTCGCGCCGCGCTCGAGTTGACGCGCCTTGGAGACGGCTGCCCAGCCGACCTGACCGAGCGCTCGATCCGCGA
>JANMUC010000520.1:0-2658 GCA_031391225.1 Deinococcales bacterium | reverse complement strand
GCTCGATGACGGTTGCGACCCTTAAGGCAAGCTCGTCATGTTCGAGTCGTTGATGCAGTTTTTTTAGTCGTTCTAAAATTTGGTAGGTTCGTTTGGAATCGTGGTGTCCTAAAGCTAGCTGGAGTTGTGTTTTCAAAATATCTTTGTATTGTTCTAGGGTTTTTCTGAGTAAATCCACATCACCGACCTGTTCGAGCAAATCAAAAGAAAGTTCAATTTGATCAAGATCATTTTTTAAATGTCCAATACTGGTCATTGCCACTGCTTGGATAGCCAACTCTCCTGAAATTGATGCTTTCCTCAAGGCTTCACGGTAGTATTTTTCGGCTTCGATAACACGCCCCGTAAGTTGGTAAACAATACCAAGATTGAGTTTTAGACGTGCAGACAAATCAGTTACACCTGCGTTTTCAACCACAATTTCAGCTTGTTGATAATAATGTTCGGCTTGAATCCAATTTTTGCGAGTCTCCATGATTTTGCCCAAATTAAACAAAATCCGTCCCTCGAGCGGCAAGTTCCCAATCTCGAGTTTTGCTAGACCTTCGAGCGCGGTTTTGTACGCGGCTTCAGACTCGAACAGGATGGATTCAACCATTTCTTTGGGTTCGTTTAACCGCTGCATGTTGTCAGCCATTTTGCCCAAATCTGTCGCTTGGTTGTTGAGTGCGCCAATCCAACGGTGTTGATCGCCAACCGCTTCATAAAACCCTGCGGCTTTTTTAAAACTCGAGATGGCTTCACTAAAATTCCCACCCGAACTTGAAACCCAACCAGTGGTGTTGTAGGCGGTGGCTTTTGCCCATAAATCACCCGAGCCGTTGTTCAAAACGGATTCGGCTATTAATTGTGCTTCGACAGTTTTGCCCGCACGCCATAACAAGCCCGATTTCAACGCCATGATTCTCGAGGTTTGACGCAAGATGGCTAGGCTTTGGACGGCTTCCAAAGCCTCTTTAAAACGTCCTGAACGCTCGAGTGCGTAAGCGTACAAGAATGTGCTTTCGGGTTCTGGGTCAATGCCGCTCACGCGCTCGGCACTGCGAACTTCTTCAAGGAGCGTTATCACTTTGGCAAACTCGAGGTGGTTCATGTGCTCTTGGGCTTGGTGGCAGTAAGCGGTTCTGGCTTTTGCCATGTCTCCCAAGCCACCAAAGCCTTGGGTGTCGCGGTAAATGCGGTGATACAGCAAAAAAGCATCTTCGGGTGGGGTCGCTCGAGCCATTGCAATCACCAACGGCGAGCGTTCGCTGGGATGGTTTTCAAGCCAACTCGAGGCGAGTTCTGGGGTTAACACTCGAGCGTTCAAATCAATCAAACCTGCCATTAAAAGCGTTTCTTGAGCTTCGGCAAGTTCGGTCAGCGTGAACTCGAGCGCATTGCGAATGATTGAAAGGTTGGGTTGGGGTTGCAAACTGAGTGCCAAGAAAACATTGCGTTGTTTAGGCGATAAATCTTCAATTCCAGCTTTCAAACTCCGCTCGAGATTCTTGTTCAAATCGCTGTTTGTTTTGGACAGCAAACGTTGCAACCGTGCCAAGTTCACAGGCTCGAGTTCGGGCGCTTCTGGCAGTTGATACGCCCATTCTGCCAACGCTCGAGCGGTTTCAATTCTGTTTTCGACTAGGTTTGATTCGGCAAGTGCCAACATCGCAACTTGGGCTTGTTGCGCGAACGATTCGCGTTTCAGGAATACCCAGTCTCGCAATTCAGAACTGACCTCGAGATCATCAAGTGGTTTTCCCAAATCGTGCAAGAACGGGGCTTTGTAAAGCTCGAGTGCAGCTTGCAAATTCTCTGCTGCCAACAACTCGAGAAATTCTTGTGCATCGCAACGAATCAGGCTTGGCAGCGGATCGATGCCTGGTTGGCTCGAGATGACCTCGCCTGCGCCCTCTTTTTTGAATTGTGAAAGCACCACCGACAGGTTACTTTTGGCTTTCTTGTCGTTCCAGAACAACTCGGCTAGTGCATCCCGCGTTTGTGCTCCCTCGAGCGTCAGGTACGCCAGCAAGAGCAAGGGTTTGGGTCTTGAAAACCCCAAGCCCTCAAGCTTTACCTTGCCAAAAGTTATCAATTGCACACGGCATTTTACTGCGCTTTGCGGTTTGGTGTTAAGCGCTTGTTAAGGGGTCGTTTTTGGACTGGCTGCATCCTTTGGGTTATCAGACCAGAAAGGAAGTGCTTATGAAAAAGTTTTACAAGTATCTACCAGCGTTATTCACCCTTGCTCTTGGCGCGGCAGTGATTCACAACTCGCCTGCCCAAGCCAAAGATTGCGATTGGAAAGTCAGCGGCAAAATCAGCAGCCTGAATTTGCTCTCAGAACTCAAAACCAAATTTGGCAGCAAGTCCTACCTCGAGAATCTGGAGGTCAAAGTCTCGGCAAAAGAAAAAGTGCTTGGCATTTGGGGAACTTGGAACGCCTGGAGTGTGGTTCGCAGCAACTCGAGCGGGTCGTTTACCGCAAGCAACAACAAAAACTGTGACGAACGACGGTTTAAGGTCGAAGTGCACGAGCACGGGCTCTTTCACCAAGGAAGAGATCGCCAACATCGTGGAGATGGGCTGTCTGAACGCCCTGTTCGTAGTGGGCCGCTCCATCGGCATCTTCGGCCACGTCTTCGACCAGAAGCGCCTGAAGCAGCCCCTGTACCG
>JANMUC010000508.1:0-12008 GCA_031391225.1 Deinococcales bacterium | reverse complement strand
TTCCATCACTTCCCGCACTGCACCCATTTGCCACGACTCGCCGTAACTGATAAAACCACCAGGCAAAGCAAGTTGCCCTTCCTTGGGTGGAATGCTGCGCCGAATCACCAACAAGCCCAACGTGTCCGTATCCTCGAGCTTCACGGGTACGAGCGTGACCGCGACGGGCGTGGGATTGCGGTAACTGGTGCGCCCACAACTCGAGCAAACTCGAGTGTAAACGGGCTGATCGGGCGCGAAGGCTGTCCCGCAGTAACCACAATGGGCAAATGGGTCGTTCATGGCTTAATCCTTTTGTAACCGTGCGCGAACTCGAGCGCGAAGGGCGTTCAGTTTGATAAACCCGCCAGCGTCGGCTTGGTCGTAAACGGTTTCCTTTTCAAACGTGACCAAGGTCGGGTCGTAGAGGCTGATTGGGGATTTGCGTCCAACCACCAACGATTGCCCTTTAAACATTTTCATGCGGGCAATGCCTGTGGTGCTTTTTGCCACGTGGTCAAAGTAAACTTGCATCGATTCGCGTTCGGCGGTGAACCAGAATCCGTTGTAAACCAGTTCACTGTATTTGGCTTGCATGGAATCCCTGGTGTGCAGCACTTCTCGGTCTAGCGTGATGCTTTCGACGGCGCGACGGGCGTGGTACAAC
Source organism: Deinococcales bacterium (assembly GCA_031391225.1). Lineage (GTDB taxonomy): Bacteria > Deinococcota > Deinococci > Deinococcales > JAAFIG01 > JANXTZ01. Next base: position 11,362 of record JANMUC010000508.1, on the reverse strand, counting down.
AGCGTGCCGCCTGGGGTTTCGTAAACCCCCCTGGATTTCATGCCGACAAAACGATTTTCGACCAAATCCACCACGCCAATACCGTGATTGCCAGCGATTTTGTTGGCTTTCTCGAGCAATGCGGCAGGGGAGAGTTTTTCGCCGTTGATGGCAACAGGGTCGCCTGCAACAAATTCGATTTCGACGTACTCGGGGGTGTTTGGCGTGTCTTCCACAGGTTTGGTCAGTTTGAGCATGTCGGCTGGCGGTTCAGTCCACGGGTCCTCGAGAATCCCGCCTTCAAAACTGTTGTGCAGTAAATTCGAGTCCACGCTGTAGGGTTTGGCGGCGCTAACAGGCACGGGAATGTTGTGTTTGGCAGCAAATTCCATCAGTTCTTTGCGCCCACTTGGTCCCCATTCGCGCCAAGGGGCAATGATTTTGATTTCTGGGTTTAAGGCGTAGGCGCTGACTTCAAAACGCACTTGGTCGTTGCCTTTGCCCGTTGCGCCGTGGGAGATGGCTTCGGCGTTTTCTTTGAAGGCAATGTCCACCAAATGCTTGGCAATTAAGGGTCGGGCGATGCTCGTGCCGAGAAGGTAATAACCTTCGTACAGGGCGGATGATCGTTGCATGGGGAAGACAAAATCGCGCACGAATTCTTCGCGTAAATCCAGGGCGTAAGCGGCAACCGCGCCAGTGTTCAGGGCTTTGACTCGAGCTTCTTCAACTTCTTCGCCTTGTCCGATATCGGCAGTGAAGCACACAACCTCGTAATCGCGCTCGAGTTGCAGCCATTTTAAAATCATGCTGGTGTCCAAGCCACCTGAATATGCGAGTACCACTTTTTTCTTGTCAGACATTTTGTTTCCTCCGGATTCTTGCAGACAGCATAAACCGCCCGTCAATGGCTCGAGTATCCCAGATTTGGGTGCTCGAGGTTATACGGGTCGTCGGTTGATGGTCATGATTTGTGGTGCTTTCGAGGTTTATTCACTCGAGTGCATACTTATTCATATCATTTTGGTACGTTCGGGTCAAGTTCATCATGTACCCAAAACTCGAGGATATGGTCGATCCAATCGTCGGGAACGCGACGACTTGCCAAATACTGGAGTTGTTCGACCCTTGACATGGCGTACCAAAACACAAACCATTCCTCATGCAGCCACAATTCAATGTTGCCCTCACGCCAGCCAGCCCACCACGGCGGTTTGTCGGGATATTGAACCCAGGGGGGCAGAATCTCGGAATACATGACTCAATATCAACAAAGCTTGATGTTCTTATCGTGAGACAAGCTCGAGAATCATTGATGGTTTCGCAAAAACTCGAGTTTCTCGGCGGCTTGATTTAAGGTTTTTTCGGATTTGCAGAACGCAAAGCGAAAACCAGGGATTGCAGTTTCTCGAGTGCCAGCCGAGTAAAACACGCTCATTGGCATGGCGGCAAGTTTAAATTCTGTAACCATGCGTTTTGAAAATGAGTTTGCATCATCGGTAAAACTCGAGGCATCGGCAACAAGGTAATACGCGCCGTCAGGCTGCCACACTTTAAAACCTGCATTCTCGAGGGCGGAGGCTAGAAAATCACGTTTTGCCAGGAAACTTGAGCGAAACTCTTGTTCGTAACTCATGTCGTTCATGCGCTCGAGACACAATGCCACAGCTTCTTGAACGGGTGTTGCCGCAGAAAAAGTCGTCCATTGCAAACCCGCCCGAATCGCGCTGGCAACTTCAATACTCGAGATGCTCCAACCCACACGCCAACCCGTGACCGAGAACATTTTTCCAGCCGAGCCAATCGTGATTGTGCGGTCACGCATTCCTGGCAAACTGGCAAAAGAAATATGATCCACGCCGTAAACCAGTCGGTCATAGACTTCATCTGCGATCACGTAAAAATCAAACTCGAGCGCAATTGCGGCGATCTGCTCGAGTTCAGAACGGTTAAAAACCTTGCCCGTGGGATTGTGTGGCGTGTTGAGCAGCATCAATTTGGTGCGGCTCGAGCAGGCGGCGCGAAGTTCGTTAAAATCAAGTTCCCACGTTGTTTCCTTTGGGTGAAGCGGCACGTAAACAGGCACGCCCCCCGCCAGCAAGACTTGCGGCGTGTACGTGTCAAACTGCGGCTCGAGGACAATCACTTCATCCCCAGGCTCGAGCAATGCCTGCATGGTGGCGTGAAGGGCTTGGGTTGCGCCGCAATGAACTGTGACCTCGAGCGTTGGGTCTGGGGCGAACCCCAAACTTGGCTCGAGTATTCGTCCTAAAGCCTGCTGAAGCCGTCCGTGACCCCGTGGCGGGGCGTACTGATGCAATTTACCAGCGAAGGCTTCCTTGGCGGCTTTGAGCACAAAATCTGGCGGCGCAAAATCAGGAAAACCCTGCCCAAGATTGACCGCACCGTGTTGCGCGGCAAGAAGTGTCATCTCGCCGAACGCTGAGGGTAAAAAGCTCGAGTTGCGCAGCGCATAATCTTTCATCTCGAGAATCCTTGTTCTTCATGGGGCAGATTGATTTTCTGCTTGGCTCTCTGCCCTCTGCTCTCCGCCCTCTGCCTTCCCACACCACAAAAGACCGACACAGCCTTAAAGCGCCAAAACCTTTGCCATCTGACGCATTTTCTGATTAACGTCTTTGCGTTTTTCCCAGGTTTCTTGCAAAGGCGTGAAATGAATCTCATCGGCAACCACACCCGCCATCAAGTCGGTTTTGCCTTCCATCAAGGCTTCAACCGCCGCATAACCGAGTCTCGAGGCGAGAATACGATCTGCCGCCGTCGGGCTGCCGCCGCGTTGCACATGCCCCAAAATGCTGGCTCGAGCGTCCAGACCCGTGGCTTTGGAGACGGCTTCCATGACCTTCAAGCCGCCGCCCTCAAAGCCCTCAGCGACCACAATGATGCTCGAGGCTTTGCCCTTTAAGGCGCTTTGACGCACGGTTTCGATGACTTGGTCGAGGTGTTCGGGTTGTTCGGGAATAAGTATTTCTTCCGCGCCGCCGGCGATACCGACGCTTAGGGCGATAAAACCGGCGTGGCGTCCCATGACTTCAATAAAAAACAGGCGTTCGTGACTGGCGGCCGTGTCCCGAATGCGGTCAATGGCAGCCAAGGCGGTATTCAGCGCCGTGTCGTAACCGATGGTGGAATCTGTGCCGTACAAGTCGTTGTCAATCGTGCCAGGCACGCCCATGACCTTGATGCCGTGCTCTTGGCACAAATAATGCGCCCCATGAAACGAACCATCACCACCGATCACGACCAGACCTTCAATGCCAGCACCCTTCAATTGTGCGGCAGCCCTGGTGCGACCTTCGGGTTCGTAAAAGGCTTTGCAACGAGCCGTCAGTAACACCGTGCCGCCGCGTTGGATGGTGTTGGCAACATCTCGAGGACCCATTTTGCTAAATTCGCCGTCGATCATGCCCGCAAAACCACGTTTGATGCCCATGACTTCAAGCCCGTGCGCGGTTGACGTGCGAACCACCGCGCGGATGGCGGCATTCATGCCTGGGGCATCGCCGCCAGAGGTGAGTACACCGATTCGTTTCATAATTCTCTCCCTCGATACCAAATTTCAATTTTCGGTCTGACTCGAGATTGCCTCGAGCGCGATTTCATAGGCTTTGTTGCGGTCTAAACCCAAATTTTGCAGTGCTTCTCGAATATCTCTGGCTGTTTTCCCGTCTCGAGCCAGTTTTAAAGCCATGTTTTTAAAGACGGTGTGGTCTGGTGCTGCGGTGCTCGGTAGAAGTCCTGCAACAACAATCACAATTTCACCACGAATCTGCCCCTGTTGGAAGTGGTAATGCGTTTGTTCGAGAGTCCCTCTGAAAACTTCTTCATGCAGTTTGGTCAATTCCCGTACCACCGCACAGCCTCGAGTGACCCCGCAAGCCTTGCCCAAATCGGTCAACGTATCAAGCAAACGATGCGGGCTTTCGTAAATGGCGCTCGTGATGCTCGAGTTGGCAATTTCTGCGATTCGTTCGCGCCGTTCACGCCCAGAACGCGGCAGAAAACCGTGATAGGTAAACCGAGCGGTGGATAAACCCGACAAGACCAACGCTGGCATAAGCGCTGTTGCCCCAGGCAATGCCTCGATCTTGTACCCCAACTCGAGTGCTATCGCCACCAATTCCGCGCCAGGGTCGGACAAACCAGGCGTTCCCGCATCGCTGACAAACGCCAAACGCGGGTATTTGCCAAGCACATATGCTGCCCTAGCTTGCATGGTGTGGGCATCCAGACGCTCGAGGGGTTTGTTGATGCCAAAATGCGTGAGCAATCTTCTCGAGTGTCGCGTATCTTCACAGGCGATGGCATCTACAGACTTTAAAACCTCGAGCGCCCGAAGCGTAATATCGCCCAGATTGCCAATCGGGGTTGGGACAAGATAGACAATGCCACTCGAGGTTTCAGTTTGTAGGGGAGAGGGCGCTGAATTGTTTTCTCTGGGTTTCATAAAAATTTTTGCATCAACATCGTCAAACGGCGCGGCATTTTGAACGTTCCATCCTCTGAAGGCGGAAAATCAAGCACCATCATGACCGCCTCGAGATTGAGTGCACCAAAAATATGTGGGAACAATTCACCAGTTTTGTACAAATCGGCGTCAAAAATGCTTGAGCGAACCCTGGCACGGTGCAAAACCAGCAGCATCAGATCGTCACGTCCAGCAAAAGAAATATTGGCGATTTTTAAGAGTTGTTCAGGCTTTAAAAGGTGAACAAAGCCATCATCCTCGAGTTCGCCGTGAAAGACACCCAAGGTTTTGGCTTGTTCCCAACTGGCTTTGTCGGTAATCCGAACGAGTATCACAACGCTTGCATCTTACGCTGGCTCTTCGCTCGAGGTGGCAAGTTTCTCGGGTTTTAACAGCGGGAACAAGAGCACGTCACGAATGCTGACACGGTTGGTCAGGAGCATCACCAAACGGTCAATGCCAATGCCAATACCCGCCGCTGGCGGCATCCCGTACTCGAGCGACACCAAAAAATCCTCGTCTTGTTCGTGCGCCTCATCGTCACCAGCGTCACGGCGGGCACTTTGGGCTTCAAACCTGGCGCGTTGTTCACTTGCATCGTTCAACTCGCTGTAGGCGTTGGCGACTTCAAAACCAGCCACGAACAATTCAAAACGCTCGGTCAGACCAGGCTTTGAACGGTGAGGCTTGGTCAGTGGGCTGATCGCCAACGGGTGATCCATGACAAAGGTTGGGTTGACGAGAAGCGGTTCGACGTACTCGCCGAACAACTTGTCCAGCAGTTTGTAATCTGGAACAGTCTTCCACTGCGGGTAACGCGCATCACAGAACGCACGCAATTTTGAAAGCTCAAGCGGGTCAAAATCCAAATCTGGCACGTACTTCTTTAAACCCTCAACATAATTGATCTCATTAAATGGAGTTGCAAAATCGAGCGTCTTGCCCTCAAACTCGAGCATCGTGCCGCCCGAAATCTCCAGCGCCAAACCACGGAATAAATCCTCGGTCATTCGCGCCATGTCCCTGTAATCCGCGTACGCCCAGTACAACTCGAGCATCGTGAACTCTGGGTTGTGGGTTAAATCGATGCCCTCATTGCGGTAGACGCGCCCAATTTCATAAACGCGCTCAAAGCCACCAACCAACAAACGCTTCAAATGCAGCTCGAGCGCGATTCGCAAGTTAAACGTGTGACCCAGCGCGTTGTGATGCGTCTTAAAAGGCTTGGCTTCAGTGCCACCCGCAATCGCTTGCAATGTCGGACCTTCGACCTCCATAAAATCTCGAGCCTCATAAAAATCCCTGATAAACCGCAAGGTCTTGGAACGCGTCTTAAAGACCGCTCGAGATTCTGGATTGACGATCAAATCCAGATACCGTTGACGGTAACGCGTTTCGACATCCGTCAAGCCGTAATAATCGCTCGGCAGTGGGTGCATCGACTTCACAAGCGGCGTAAAACTGGTCGCCTTGATCGACAACTCACCCGTTTTGGTCGTAATCAAATGTCCAGAAACCCCAATAATATCGCCCAGGTCAATTTTTTTCGCCGCATCAAACTTCTCGAGTTCATTCTTGGACATGAACAACTGAATCCGTCCAGTTTCGTCCTGTAAACTGGCAAAAATGAGTTTGCTAAAGTCGCGCCACGCCATGACGCGCCCCGCCACGCTGACCTTCTCCGCTAGCCACTCCTGCCCAGGCTCGAGCGGCGCAGGATGCAATTTATGCAACTGATCGGCATGGTGCGTTTGATTGAAACTGTACGGAAAGCGTTCAAAACCCGCCGCCACAATCGCATCCGCGTTGTTCAACCGCGCGATGGTTTGCTCATGAAGGCTGATCTCGAGGTCTAACGGTTGGGTGGTTGGGGTTGGATTACTCACAGGTTTGCTCCTTGGTGCTTATTTTTGATTTTTACTGTTCAAACACTAAAATCAGCAATCGTCCGTCTACCCTCATCCCCGACCCTTCTTGCCCTTAAAGCAGCACCTCACGGGCTTGGGCGCTTCTCCCAACATCAGGAGAAGGGAGCTTACTTCATTTACACGTGTGGCTCGAGGTTTTGTCTTTCCTTCTCCCCAAGGGGAGAAGGTGGCGAGGTACGAGCCGGATGAGGGCTTAAGGCGCGATGCTGCACATCTCTCAAGTTTTGATTCTTGATCTTGGCTAACTGCTATTTGCTATTTGCTACTTCAATTCCAAAAAAATCGGGCGCTCACCTGGAGCGCCCAAAACTTCAGCAACTCCCTAACGTATCTCGAGGACTTTGTATTTCAACTGGTTTTTCTCAAGATCAACAATAAACATCTCGTTTTTCTTCTTGCCAATCAATTTTGTGCCAAGCGGACTGTCATCTGAAACTTTGCGAATGCCCCCTAGAACTGTTGCTTCTGCGCCACTGACCAGTTGCACCTCGAGTTCACGCCCCGATTTTTCCTCGATCAGTTTGATAATGCTGCCCAATTCGACGTTTTTACTGCCTTCTTTATGGGCAATAATCACCGCTCGAGCCAGCGTATCCTCGAGTTCATCAATGCGAAAGGCAATGTTTTGCTTCTCGCGTTTGGCGTCTTCAATGCCCGAATCGTCAAAATCGTCACTCGAACCTGTTTGTTCCTGCAAGATTCCCGTGGCGTCCGCAAGGCGTTGCTGTTCGATTTCCAGTTGTTTTTGAAGGCGTTCAAAGCCTTCTTGGGTTAATTTTACTTCTCGAGACATGTCATCCCCCCGTAAATATTTTGAGACTTTACCAAATTTATTCAAAAAACGGTATGAGTCCCAGATTTTTGCCTGGGTCAATGCCGCTTGCCGAGTCGCCTTTTCAGGTGTACACTCTTACGGCTGCCCTGAAACAGGGTGATGCCGGAGTGAACTCGGAAGTGAGTATACCGCGTTCCGCCTGCGGCGAAAGGAATCACATGGCAACAGTTAACCGAGGCGCGATTTTAAAAAGCGTCGAACAATCTCACTTGCGCTCAGACATCCCAGACTTTCGTCCGGGCGATACCGTTCGTGTCGATTACAAAGTGACCGAAGGTACCCGAACCCGCGTTCAGGCTTTCGAGGGCGTCGTTATCGCCATCAACCACGGTGGCACAGCCAAAAGCTTCACCGTGCGTAAAATTGCTTTCAACGAAGGCGTCGAACGTATTTTCCCGTACAACACACCACTGATTGACAAAGTTACCGTGATCGAACGCGGTAAGGTTCGCCGCGCCAAGCTGTACTACTTGCGCGAACTGCGTGGCAAAGCCGCCAAGATCAAAACAGATCGTGGTCGCATGATGAAAGTTCAAGCCGCCAGCAAAGCCAGCGCCGTGGCTGCCGCCGCCGTTGCTGTTGAAACCTCGAGCAACGCCCTAGTGACTGAAGATCTGAAACGCATCGAAGGCATCGGACCAAAAATCAATGACGCTTTGATTGCCGCTGGAATTACCACCTATGCCCAACTTGCCGCCAGCAACGAAGACAGCCTGAAAGCTGCACTCGAGGCTGCCGACATGAAATCCCACCCAAGCATGGGATCATGGGCAGAGCAAGCCCAGCTTCTTGCCAATGGCGACGAGGAAGGCTTCAAAGCACTGACCGATAGCCTGAACGCTGGTCGCACAGAGTAATTTAAGACTCGAGAAAACTTGCAGGGCGAGCGAAAGCTTGCCCTGTTTTTATTTGGGAAGCTCGAGGATGTCTTGAGCGCTATTAAAGACTTGTTTACTTGGCTTTGGCGCTATTAAAGATTTTGCACTAAAACTTTAATAGCGAACTCGAGCCGTATATCACAAGGCTTGTAAAATCTGTTGCTCGAGCGAATTCAAAACCTTCACAACTCGAGGGAACACGCCAAGTGCGTCTTGCCAGATGGTTCTTGGTACAACCTCGAGGGCAGGTGTTCCCCAATCTGGCGTTGCGTCCCACCACTCGCCGCACAAAATCCAGGTGTTGTTCTGCTGATATGCCAGCCCAACTGCTGCACCCAAACCGCGCAATTCCTCAAAACCAGCCTCGAGATTGGAAACTGTTTTCTCGAGCCTGGTGATCTTGGGTTTTGGACGAAGGCGCAATGTTAGTGTCTCGAGTTTTATGGATTGCGTCAAACTTGGGTCTGAACCCACGACCAAGCGCACCAAGTCATACCCCGAAACGTTTTTGACCACTCGCCCACCCGCTTGCACAGAACCCGCGCTCGAGGAGGCGTAGGTTAAGCCCAGCACGTCCTTGCGAACCAGTGGCGCACTCAACAAACCCACGCCACCCGACAAGACCCAATCCTCGAGCGTCAAATCAATCAATGGGGCGCGGTAATGCAAATTTTCAGGCAGTGCCGCCTCGAGTTGGGCAAGCGTGGTGCTGGCGGGAGCGGTCACGTACTGGTCGGAAGCATGAATCTCGAGCGACATGATATGAGTTTACCTGTTATGCAGTGAAAGCCAAAAAAGAGATAGTTCAAATTAGAAATTACGAGTCTTTGGTTCGAGCTTTGTATAATTTGATAGCGGATACAGCAAAGATTTTCATTTATGACAAGATTTTTAACATTGTCCATAAATTCAAACGAGAATGTGCTGCTTAGACTGGTAAATCTCGAGTTTACCCGTTAGAGCAGATTCACCCAAACGGTTTTGAGTTCAGTGTACGTCTCGAGCGCTGCCGAACCCATTTCGCGCCCAATACCACTGCTTTTAAACCCGCCCCAGGGCAGTGCCGCATCGAGCATTCCGTACCCGTTGATCCAAACGCTGCCAGCCTTTAGGACGTGCGCCAATCGAATTCCTTGTCGCACGTCTGAAGTCCAGATACCAGCGCCAAGCCCGTACTGGCTCGAGTTGGCACGGCGCGTTAAATCTTCAATATTCTCGTACTCGAGGACGGTCAACACGGGTCCAAAAATTTCTTCACGGGCAATCTCGAGATCATCCTTGCCCAAAAAAATGGTGGGGTTGACGTAAAACCCTGGCAGGTCGGTGTTCCTCGAGCCGCCAGTGATCAGTTCGGCGTGCTGCGTACCACGTTCAACAAATCCCATCACGCGCTCTTGATGGACGCTCGAAACCATTGGACCCATCTGCGAGGTTGGGTCAAGCCCAAAACCTTGCACAATGCTTTCGGCTCGAGATTTTAGAGCACTAACGATTTCTGAACGCATGGACTTTGGTACGAACAACCTCGAGCCTGCCACACAAGCCTCGCCTTGGTTGAAGAAAATGGCGGTCATGCTGCCATCAATTGCTGTGTCCAAATCGGCATCGGGCAGAATAATGTTCGGACTTTTACCGCCAAGCTCGAGTGTCACGCGTTTAAAATTGCTGCCCGATTTTGCCAGGATTTCGCGTCCAACGCGGGTCGAACCCGTGAAGCTGATCTTGTCCACGTCAGAATGCTCGACCAGTGCGTTACCAGCTTCCAGTCCCAGTCCAGGCAGAATGTTGACCACCCCTGGCGGGAATCCAGCCTCGAGAATCAACTCGCCCAGTTTAAGTGCTGACAGCGGTGTCAGTTCGCTGGGTTTTAAAACCACGGTGTTGCCGCAAGCCAGAGCGGGCGCGAGTTTCCAGGCGGCAATCGCCAGCGGAAAATTCCAGGGTGTGATCGCGCCGACCACGCCCACGGGTTCGCGGCGGGTGTATGCCAACGCCTCGCCAGGAAGTGAAGTCGGAATGCTTTCGCCCGTTAATTTGGTCGCCCAACCCGCAAAATAACGAAAATGATCGCTGGCAATCGGCAGGTCAAAAACGTAGGTTTCCATGACTGGCTTGCCCGTGTCCAAACTCTCGAGTTGCCGCAAAACTTCGGCGTTTTCGTCGATCAAATCCGCCAGTTTCCAAAGCAAACGCCCACGTTCGGCTGGGGTGGTGCTGCCCCAAGAACCCTCAAGCGCTCGCCGTGCCGCAGCCACCGCCAAGTTCACATCCGCCAGACTCGCGGCGGCAACGGTAGCCAGTTGTCCATCCGTGCAAGGGTCAATGACGGTCAAGAACTTGCCATCAGCAGCCTCGAGCCATCTGTTGCCAATCAAGAGTTTTCTGGGCTGGGACAACCAGGTTTTGACTTCGGGCAGTAAAAATTCCGACTCGAGCGTTGAGGTCATGCTTGGTTATAACCCAAATCTGAAGATACCGACCTCTAAACTCGAGAAAGACTGAAGTGAACACAAGATGATGTTTTATATTTTGACGCAGATTTAGCGCAAAAACTTCAAGGTTTGGAGCTACCTAAAATCTACAAGATGCGTTTAGTACAGCGCCTTGCACAATGTTTGACGCGAAGCGTCGAATATTGGCGACCAACGGGAGTCGCAACAGACAGCGGTTTTCATAGAAGTGAGAGCGCGGAGCGCGTCAACGAATATGAAAACCGCTGTAAGCTTTCTGTTCTTCAAGATAGTTGGTAAGGCTTCCCTAATTTAAATGAATGCGATACTTGACAGAGTATTTAGCTATCAGTTATGTTTTAATTTAGGTATGCCTAAATTAAAAGTTTAGGTGTAGTAAGAAGCTAATCTGCAACTCCTTAAGAGGGCGCGAAATCTACTTTGGATCATGCTGAACGAATAAAATCAGTAAAACACATACTTAGGTTGAATTGTTTTAAAAAAAACAGAACGTCGGTATGACGTATCGAGGCGCTTCAAATTTATGTTCTTGAATGAATCTCAAAGAGCGAATTCACGTGTGAGACGATTTTTCGGACAGCCCTAAATCAGTAGAAAGAGGTTAGCCATGATCCAAAAATTATTTTCCAGACGCGATCTACTGCGAGGCGCGAGTGGTTTAGCCGCAGCAACTGGTGCAGCCGCGTTGCTCGGTACTCAACCCCAAACTGCGAATGCTCAAAACTCGAGTTTGACAGGCATGGATCACAGCGCAATAACACCTGACCACGCTGGTCACGGTG
>JANMUC010000501.1:0-4089 GCA_031391225.1 Deinococcales bacterium | reverse complement strand
CGGCGGCATCTTCGCCAGGGTCAACCAGCACGGCTGCACCCGAATCGTGCCGCACCAAGTAACAATTTTCTTGCACAGGTCCGGTGACCAGCCGAAAAAGCTCAAGTGCTGCAAAAGTAAACGAATCTAAACGCTGCATGTCGCGCATTCTAACGCGCCAATAAGCAAAATTTGGTTTCTCGAGAAACATGTATTTGCAAAAACCGACGAAAAACGCCTTTGGTGTGTTAACCTACGGCACTTCAACAAGCGGGCGCTCGAGATTTCATTCGGGAAGCTCCAGGAGGTTTGAAGGAGTGATTATAGATTCTGGTGCGGTGGTAGAGGGTAAAGTCACGCGAGTGACGGATTTCGGCGCGTTCGTTGAACTCAAGGAAACGGGCGAGACAGGTTTGGTTCACATCTCGCAGATCGCGCACGAATTCGTGCGTAGCGTCGCTGACTTTTTAAAAGAAGGTCAAGAGATTACCGTCAAGGTTCTCGGACGTGATGAAAAGGGCAGATTGGATCTCTCGATCAAAGAGATGCAAGAAGAACCTGAAGAAATCCCCAAGCCCAAACGCATTGGCAAGCAAAGCCCTGCATTTGAAGCGAAATTGCGTTCGTTCATGCGCGACGCCAAAGAACGAACCACGGCGGGTGAAGGTAGCGTTGGTAGTACTAGCAAAAAGAAAAAGAAAAAGTAAGTTTAAGGATTCTGGCATCGGGCGTTTTTGGCTCGGTGCTTTTTTATGGCAATAAATTAGATTTTTCTGCGTAGCAAGTGCAGCAACTCGAGTTCCATTTCAGGGCACAATCGACCCAAGATCGCCAGTTCGACGCTTCGTTCATGACCGTTCAGATGCCGACGCGCTTGAGTCAGCGCTCCTACAGCCCATTTGACGTTTCCCATAATTTCCCAGTAGAACAATTGCTCGAGAGTAATGTTGCAGTTTGTCAGGGCGTTGTAATGCTCTAGGAATATTGCAACTTCGTCAATGCCGCCAAGCCTAAAATGATCTTGACCAAAGCGCCATGCGCGTACCAGCAACCAACCAAGGTCTTCGGCTGGATCGCCAACATGCGCAAATTCCCAGTCGAGCACGCCGATCAATTCGGTTGGCGAGATCATCAAATTACCAATTCTAAAATCCCCGTGAAGCACTGCAACCGATGATTGCTCTGGAACATTTCGCTCGAGCCACAACAACGCCAGTTCGATGACAGGGTGAGGCTCGAGGGTCCCGTCGAGTTCGCTGCGCAGTCTTGCAATTAAGTAGTTCGCCGCGTTCAAATCTCGAGTTCCTGGTAGAAAGCCAAGCTGCTCGAGGTTGATACTGTGAATTTTTGCCAGTTCCGCTGCGAAGCGAATTGGAAGTGAAGCTCGAGCTTCAGCGAATTCTGGACGGGTCACGATGCGTCTACCAACTGCTTCGCCGTGCAAGCGTTCTGAAATAAAAGCCTCTTTACCCAGAACATCTGCAAAGTAGGCAACTGGTTTGGCAACTGTCACGCCAATATCTCGAGCTGCCTCGAGCACCTTAAATTCTTCCAAAAGGCTGAGCTGGTCGGCATTCATCGTGCCGCCACCCGCACGGCGCAAGATAAACTCGAGTTTCCCGCTGGATGTCTCGAGGTCAAGCGCCCAAGCCTCTTTGCTCGCACCGCCCGCAAGCATGGTGAAGTTTGCAATACGGTTTTCGCCAAATTTTGGCTCGAGCAGTTGCTCGAGATTGATTTTCAGAACTTCGTTCATGATGCCGTTTTACCTGCGGCACGGCGAAACAAACGCCGTGCGATGCTCATTTTATGGACTTCGGTTGCGCCGTCGTAAATTCTGAAGGGTCGGACTTCTTGGTAAAATTGACTGATCGGAATGTCTTGACTGACACCCAAAGAACCGCAGATTTGCAGGGCGCGATCCACCACACGGTTGACGGTTTCGGAAACAAAAACTTTGGTCATGCTGGCTTCGTGGCGCACGCGCTCTCCCCTGTCGAGTTTCCAGCAAGCGTGGGCGATCATCAGTCTGGCGGCATGAATTTCGATTTCGGATTCGGCAACCATCCAACCGATGGCTTGATGCTCCGCCAGAACCTTGCCAAAGCTTTGACGCTCGAGCGCATATTGTTGTGCGAGTTCCATGCTTCGAACGGCAATGCCAAGCCAGCGCATACAGTGGGTTAAACGGGCTGGATCGAGGCGAAGTTGAGCATAATCAAATCCCTTGCCAACCTCGCCGAGCACGTGTGCATCATCAATTTCCACACCATCAAACTCGAGTTCGCAGTGACCGCCTGGCACAAAATGGTCAAGTGTTGGAATCAGTCGTTTGAGCGTGATGCCCGGTGTGTCCATTGGCAGCAGGAAAATTGTTGCCCCAAGGTCGGTGTCACCGTCAAAGGCTCGAGTTAAAATCATGGTGAACGCCGCGCCGTCAGCGCCAGAAATAAACCATTTCCCAGCCTCGAGTTGCCATTTACCGTTTTTGCGTCTGGCGATGGATTTCAGCATCGACGGGTCTGAACCTGCGCCCGGCGGCGGTTCGGTCATCGAAAAGCAAGAGCGGGTGTCACCGAGCAGCAAAGGCTCGAGGTATTTTTTTTGCTGGTTCTGGTTTGCCACGTGTGAAAGCAAGTGCATGTTGCCCTCGTCGGGTGCGCTGGCGTTCAGGGCTTGAGCGCCGAGTAAACTTCTGCCCGATTCCTCGAGAATCACCGCGATTTCGGTCCAGGCAAGTCCAAGACCACCAAACTTTTTGGGCATGTGCGGTAAGAACAAGCCAGCCGTTTTGGCTTGCGTTTGAAGTTCGGTGCGGATTTTTTCGATTTGAGAAATGTCGTGCGTCAATTCTGGTTCTCGAGGGATGACGACGGTGTTAACAAAATCGTGGACGCGTTGGCGCAATTCCTCGAGGGCTGGGGAGTGACTGAAATCCATGTGTTCTCCTTGGTCTAAAAATCATACGCTGGATTGAAGCCTGGGGCATCTACATGTGAATATATTCACGATTATTCTGTTCGTGAATTGTTTATTGAAAATTGTCTTTCTTTGAATTCGAAATTTGAAACTCGGTCCGGAAGGACCAAAAACAGGTTTCAAATCACTTAAGAAGACTGGTTTTAGTTTGTGGGGTTCGTGCAAGTCGTGTTTTTGACAGTCTGATTCACGATTCATGCTCGAAATCTGCATTGTTGAAAACACCTCGAGCAGGTTAGTCTCGAGCACTTTGATGCTTGTTGCGAACCACGTGGCTCCAGGCATGTTCTATCGCGGCATCGGTGTTCTCGAAAAGATGCTGTCGTTGAGTGGTAATGCGCTCCAGAAATCCCATCTTCTCGAGCAACGCTGTCGGTTGAGGTTGTAAACCAGAAAGCAACAATTTCACACCGCGCCGCTCAAGCGTCTCAAAAATGGTGTTTAAGGCGTTCGCGCCGCTGGCATCAATCACACGCACACGCCGCATCCGAAGGATTAAGGCATCGACGCTCGAGACGCGCAGAATGCTTTCGATAAATTCGCCCGCCACCCCGAAGAACAACGGTCCATCGACTCGGAAGGCGACCACGCGCTCGCGCAGCAATTCATGGTGTGGTGCAAGGTGGGTTGGAATGTGTTCGGAGAGGTTCAAGGGTTGCAACTCGAGTTGTCGGCTCATTCGTTGAATGAACAAGACCCCGGCGGCGACCAAGCCAACTTCTATTGCCAGCACCAAATCAAAGGCGATGGTGACGCCAGTGGTCAAGAGCATGGTGGTCAAATCAGATTTGGTAGAACGGAACACCGCCCGTACCGCCTCGAGTTCCACCATGCGGGTTACGGTGACCATCAGGATTCCAGCCAGTACTGCCATCGGAATCACGGCAGCGTAACGACCCAAAACCAGCACAACCATCACCAAAAAGACGGCATGAATCATGCCAGCGGCACGGGTTTGTCCTCCAGAGCGCACGTTGACCGCCGTTCTGGCAATCGCGCCCGTGGCGGGGATTCCACCAAACAGCGGCGCGAACAGATTTGCCAGACCTTGACCAATCAATTCGCGGTCGGGGTCGTGACGTTCCTCTATGGTCATGCCATCCGCCACCACCGCCGAAAGCAGGCTTTCGA
>JANMUC010000439.1:0-5365 GCA_031391225.1 Deinococcales bacterium | reverse complement strand
TGCATGGTTTGAGTGCGTTAGAGGCGATTGGGCAGGCGTTATCACCGCAAGGGTTATTGCCTGAAATTCTGAACTCAAGCTAAAAACCCCAGTTGAGCAATTACCAAAAAATTATTAAAACCGCCAAAAGCATCCATCATTTCAGAACTCCCCATTCGAGCAACATCTGACGAATTCTGAACGGCTTCCCGTAATTTTCTACCTAACTCGGGGTCTGATCGTTCTGCATTTTGAATATCGAGTTCTTGCTGTTCGTCAGCGGTGATGATCCTTTCGTATTTCCGTTTAACTGGAATTTCCTTTGGTTTAATTGAAATATTCATGCTTTTACTGGCAGCACTCAGCACACAAAGTAACGTATGCCGACTCCATGCCTTATCCGAACGGGCTTGTATATCGGTGATGCCAAAATTGATCATCTGTTGTACCAATTCTTTTATGCGTTCCTGATTCTTGCCTGATATGACCGACTGATTTTTGAACCCACGCTGCTTTGCCCAATGAATTAAATCTTCCTTGGTTTCGAGAGAGCACTTCAAAATCAATGCCTCTGTTTTAAAGCACAGGATTGCAATATTGAGAACTTGAGTTCCATATTTTGCCCGAGTTCTAATTTGTTGCTGGTGTATGTGAACCGTTGCTTGCGGACGTTTCACGTCGTTCAGTTTAAGAATTCTCGCGTGTTCATTCCAGATCGCACCGTCGTCCCAATCGGCTTCTTCTAAGAGTCGCTGGAATGTCCTGGCGTTTTTTAATTTTGCAACTGTCGCAAGTTGTGCGGTTGTCTTCTTTACATCTTGATCTTGAAGTGTTTGCAGAGCTTTGATGTATTTGACGATGTTCTGGCGTACCTCTGGGCGGGTATTTGGAAGCTCAAGGAGTTTTAAAACCTGCTTTTCTGAGAACAAAAATGACACTTCCCTCTAATTGGTTCTCTCACCGCACTCCTCTTTAGGCTGAAATAGTACACAGCGAGATAGCTAAGTGTATCACAGTCACGCAATGGAGACAAAAATATGAGAGATGCTAATACAGTACACTCCGCCGCAAAAACGACACTCCGCGCCCAACTCGAGCCATTGACGCTTAATCCGCAAAATGCAGCAAAGTTGCTCGGCATCGGGCGCGACAGCTTTTATAAGCTTATACATGCTGGCAAAATCAAAGTGATTCGCGTTGGTGCAAACATGCGAGTGCCACGCAAGGCGCTGGATGCGTACATCGATGCCGCCCTCAACGAGGCAAATTAAATGTCCCGCCTTGGCGAAGGCGGGACTGGGACTGGCGCGAGTGTACCACACGATGGCAGTGATGATCTCGGGTTGGCACTCGAGCGCGTAAATCTTTGTGATTTTGTGCTGCCCTACCTCGAGCAGCACAGCGTCCAAATCCGCCGTGGGCGCTTTCCTGCCGTCTGGCGCGGTGGGAAAGATGATAATTGCAGCATCCGCACGTCCAAAACCAAATATCAATATGTGGTGGATCACGTTACTAACGAGTTTTTTGGCACATGGGCATGGCTTACCAAAGTCGAAAAAATGTCAACTCGAGATGCGGCGCAACGTGTGTTACATGATGCTGGCATGGTATCCACGCCAAAAAGCGGAAAACGCCGTGCTAAAACGTACTTTCGATTTGCACAAAAACCAGTGCCAGACATGCCGAACGACCTGCGTGATGCAGTCAAAGCTTGGCATAAATTGGGCGGTGTACAGCTTGGCTTGGATGGCGCAAAGCTCGAGACGCTGCAAGGTTTCGCGTCGTGGGTGGCGGGTGCGTTGAGCGCGTACAAAATCGAACTCGAGAGTATTGCAGATGGTGTCACGCTCGAGCACTGCATTGATGCTTTTGAAGGCGTATCACTTCGGATTTGTGCGTGTGGTAAGCGTTGGGCTACCCGCATGGCGCTCGAGCGTGATGGAGTTGCATCTGTTGGGTTTGGTTGCGAATTGTGTGGGTTGGTGTGGACAATCCCCGAACTCGAAAAAGCACATGCTGCACGGGGTAAGTCATGATACCGCGATGCGGTGAAGATGTGCTCGGGGAATTTAATCGCCAAGAATTTGCGATTTGGCAACAAGGAGGCGAAATTCACACGGGCGAAAATATCCCCGAGGGATTGAAAAGCTGGGCGCTCAACGCCATTTTCAGGAAAACTCTGCTCAAAATCTTGCCGCACGAGCCACAGGCTTATGCCACCAACGACGTTAAAGATGTCGTGGCGGACGTGCCGCTCGAGGTTGGTCAATCTTCTTCCTCGAGCGGCATAAAAACGCAAAAAAGTGAAACTGATCAGCCTGCGGCGTGGCAAGCACCCGTGCTGTTTGATGATGTTTTACCGTCCGTTGAAAGCCTCGATCCCGAATTGATCCCTGTCGCAATCCGAGAATTTTGCCTTGATGTTGCCACACGGCTAAACGTACCCGTGGCGTATCCTGCTGCTGCGGTAGTGACAGTCATTGGTTCGGTCATCGGGCGGTCTTGTGCGGTGCGCCCGAAAATGTATGACCCTTGGAAGCCTCTCCCGAACTTATGGTGCGCGTTGATTGCGCCTTCGAGTATTGGTAAAAGCCCCATCCTGGAAGCTGCACTGAAGCCAGTTTATGACCTAGAAAGCGCCTGCAAGAAAGCTTCACAAGATGATTTTGCAACGCGTGAAATCTTGGGAGCAAAATTGAGCGCAGTTAAATCGAAGATGCAGGCAGAGTTCAAAACATTTCCGAATCAGCCTAGCTCGAGCGAAGCCACCTACAAAGAAATTTTAGAAAATTTCAACAAAAGTGCCACGGTAAAACGCTACATCGTGAACGACGCAACTGACCCATCGCTCTGCGACGAGCTTGCGAAAAATCCAAGAGGCTTACTGCAAGTGCGGGACGAGCTAACTGGTTTTCTTGGCAAGCTCGAGAAAGAACATTACAGCCCCGCGCTGTATCTCGAGTTGTGGAATGGAAACGCACGAATCTCGCAAGATCGTCGCACCTCACCGAGCACACGAGTTGAAGCTGGCTGCCTCAGCATCTTGGGCGGCATTCAACCCGCGAAACTTTTAGGATACGTCCGCGAAGCCTATCGGAATGGTGCGTCGGACGGTTTTTTGCCGCGCTTCCAGCTTGCAATCTGGGCGGATGATTTTGGTGATTGGAAATTTACAGATTTGCCACCAAATCGGGAAGCTCTGCGAAATTACTCAGAACTCATCAAGAAAATTGATGAGTTAACCGAACAAGATTTCCGCGATTACGGCGCAAAAGCTACGCAAGACGATGAGCATCCCATTCCGTTTTTTGCCATGTCAACCGAGGCTTATGAGCTTTTCAAAGAGTATCAAACTGCCACAATGGGAAAGACCAAGCGGGATAATTTTGGTCAACCCGAAGACGAATTTCTTGGGAAAATGGGTAGGCTGTTCGCAGCTTTGGCTTTAATTTTTCACGTCATTAACGTGGTTTCTGGCACGAGTCCAAAGGGTGACATTTCCGAGTCTGCCGCGTTGCAAGCGGGTCTATGGTGTGCGAATCTCGAGCAGCACCACAGAAAAATTATTGCACTCGCAAAAACCGTGACACCAAGCCGTGAATTGGCGCGAAAAATTGAAAAGGGTGACGTGCTCGACGGTATGCGAGTGCGCGAAATTGGGCGCAAAGAATGGTCGGGTCTCAACTCGTCGGCAGCACTAAATGCCTCCTTCGCTGAACTCGAGGATAGAAATTGGCTGCGAATTAAAACCGAAGAAACCGAAGGTCGTTCGGCTCAGGTTATTCGGCTTAATCCAGGATTGAAAAAGTCAAAAAAAGGCGGGGAAAATGGATAAATGGCTTTCGCGTTTGAGGTCACTGTCAGTTAATGGCAGTGACCCCCAAGCCAAAACTGAAAGTATTCAACTTGGTCAAACTTCCCTTCTGTCGGTTTCTGACAGTGCCACTTCTGGAAAATTACTGGAAAATGTTCAAACACCTTTAAAACCAGAAGTAACCGAAAATATTTTAAAAACTTCAAAAACCGCACCGCCATTAACCGCCAAAAGTCCCCCGTCTACCCTTCTGTCGGTTTCGGGCAGTGCCATTTCTGGAAAATCGTTGGAATTTTCCGAACTCACTGAGTCTGCCCGTACTCTTCTCGCCGCTCGAGCTTGGCAACAAGCAGACCGTAGGCTCGTTGCAGGCTTGATTACAGCCCTCGAGAACCCAAACACACTCGAATGTACCCGAACTGCCGCCCTCGAGCTTTTAACGGGCATGGTGAGACAAGCCAGGGGTTTCAATTGAAGCCCTCGAGTCTGGTCTGGGTTCGCTTGAACTCCGTCACCCTCATCCGCGTGGTTCGCTCGAGCATCACCCGTCAATGGGTTGCGGGTCTGGTCGGGCGTACCACACGCCTTAAAAGCTTGGACAATTTGACCCTCGAGCAACTGACCGAACTCAACTAGTGGGTCATTCGTTTTGCAAATGCACTTACTTAAACATTGAATCCGTTGTTATAGACGCTGTTTTTCAAAGCATCAGACCATACTGAATGACCCACTAGTGGCTTGCCCGACACTCAAACGACCAACTCGAGCTTTTGTTTCTCGAGTTCCTGAAAGGCTCATGATGCAAAACGCGACCCTGGAATACAAACAAACCCTTATCCAGAACATGACCCCATGCGCCAAAAGCGCCCTAGAAGCCGTTCAGACCAAACTCTCGAGAATCCGTCCCGAATTCCTGCTCAAAGACCCTGACAAGGCATTCGAGCGCATTGACTGGTGTCAAAAGCTTATCAAACAAGTTCGTGCTCGAGTTCGTTTGGATACCGGATTCATGGGACACTTTGCCGTGACCTTGGATCAATCTTGGGCGTTAAGCGTGGTGCTCGAGGAAAGCACCGAAGAACTCGAGGCACTGTACGCCTTCGCGGTGGCTACCACACACAGACTCTTTCAGACCGCTCAAGAATTACTCCCCGCAATAGATTTCAGCGCATTCGAGATTCTGATGGGTGGTGTTGATCGTCAAGCCCTGACAGATTTCATCTCGAGTTTCACCCCTAGCACGCAAGGGGTGCTTTTGGCTCAAATCTTCGTGTTTGACCTGGCAAGCACCGCGAACACGGCGGGCAACAACTGCGAAGATTTCGAGGCGCAACTCGAGCAGACCCTCCGCGCTGTACTTCACGGGCAAGTATTTCAAGCATGACTTTTGCCGTGTAAGATGCGGTGAAAAATCAAAACACCCTGAATAATCTCGAGTCAGGGTGTTTTTTGTTGTCAGTGACAATTTACTTTCGTTCGTCATGCCCTGCTTTCTTCCCGACGCTCGGGTGAAACACGGTCACAGGCTCGAGGTTTTCCACGAACCACGCGGGGGTCTGGTAGGTCTTCTCT
>JANMUC010000398.1:0-1402 GCA_031391225.1 Deinococcales bacterium | reverse complement strand
CGCAATACGATTGTTGTGCCTGAGATTGTGGAGGTGTTGTATCGTGATTTAAGTTCAAATCTGATTTTAGTACGTAAGGCACGATATGCAGGGAAGACGTGAATGACAGTATTTCGTGAATTAGTTGGAATGTATGTGCTTCTTGACCATAAAACGCACCTTCGGGCACGGTCGCTTGCTGCGCCCTCAGGGTTTTGCGGTCTAATTTGCATTTTGGTCATGTTGGTTTTCTCGAGCGGCAGTTCGCAAACTGATATTCGTGAAGAAAAAATCACGTATCTGTCAGGCAAATTAAAAATTAATGCTCGAGTTTGGTTTCCGAGTGGTTCTGGCGTTGCTCCTGCGGTGCTGTACAACCACGGTGGAATTTCAGGACTCTCGAGCGGCACTTTAAAACGTTGTCGAGAACTTGCACAGGCTGGTTTTATTGTTTTTGCCAGCAGCTACCGAGGCGAGGATGGTTCTGACGGACGGGTTGAAATCAGCAAAGGCGAGGTGGATGATGTTCTGGCGGGCATAAATTGGCTCAAAACCCAGGCTCGAGTTGACCCAAAACGTATGTCCATGATGGGAACATCGCACGGGGCGTTGGTGGGTTTGTTGGCGGCTGCCAGAACCAAGGAATTACGCGCTTTGGTGTTCGCGTATGGTGTTTCGGACATTTACAAGTGGTATCAGTATTTAATTGATTCTAAGCAACTGGCAAACGATCAACTGACCAAAGACACCTACGGCAACGGTCCGAGTGACAGACCACAAAGTTTTGCGATTCGCAACGGCTTGAGTTACTTACCGCAACTCTCGAGTGCTATGCCAACCCTGATTTTGCAAGGCGAAAAAGACACCACCGTTCCGCTCGAGCAGGCAAAATTCTTGTTCGATGGTTTGACCAAACTCGAGCGTCCTGTGGTTTTAAAAACCTATCCGAACTCTGGGCACGGTTTTATCAACACCAGGGATGCGCTCAAGGGCGTGCAGTTCGAGGAATCTTTGAAAGCTTGGAAAACGGCGCTAGCGTTTTTAAAAACCAACACCAACTGACCATTCGGACAGGTTCAACCCGACCAAACGGCGGGTGTGGTGAGGCTCGAGAATCACTAAACTCAACCCATGAATGAAACTTCTTTAACGGCTTTATCTTCCGCCCTCGCCGATGCCGTCGCCAGCGTCCAAACCAGCATCGTCACCGTTCACGCGCCGCGTGCCGTCATCAGTGGTTTGGTCTACGCGCCAGATTTGGTGCTGACCGTTGCCCATGTGCTCGAGCGTTCGGACACGGTGCATGTCGAAACCTCCGATGGTCGGAAACTCGAGGCAACCGTTGTTGGGCGTGACCCTCAAACCGATCTGGCATTGTTGCGCATCCCAGACCTCAAACTCGAGCCTATCAAAATTTCTAGCG
>JANMUC010000395.1:0-6098 GCA_031391225.1 Deinococcales bacterium | reverse complement strand
CGCAATACGATTGTTGTGCCTGAGATTGTGGAGGTGTTGTATCGTGATTTAAGTTCAAATCTGATTTTAGTACGTAAGGCACGATATGCAGGGAAGACGTGAATGACAGTATTTCGTGAATTAGTTGGAATGTATGTGCTTGCTGCGCCCTTCCCACGAGATCGGAACACTATTCAATCCCAGATCATCAAAACCGATTTCGCCAACAAAGTCTGGTCAAGAGCGGCATAACGGAGTGTTCCCGTTTACTCTGTAATTACCTGATTTGAAAGTCAAATTGGCGTTACAGAGCCTTTAAAACCAAAGCCCGAAAATCTTGCTTGGTCTGGTAAAGAATTGCGTTTGGGTATCGCTAAACCAAGCTTTACAATCGATAATAAATACAAAAATACTGTTGCCTGACAATCTTTTAGCCTGTTTGTCTGTCAGATTTTTGTAAGAGTGATTTGTTTAGAATCCGATTTAAGATGAACACTCGACTCAAAGTTCCAACAATTTTTGGCTTTGCCCTACTTACAGGGTTATTGAGTTCATGCGGAACGCAACCCGAAATCACAACCAATTTAAATGAAGCAGCCAAGTACGTTATCAGCGTTAATTTAACCAGTACCGACACTGTTGCTTTGCTCGAGGAACGTTACCAAGGGCGCGTCAACGCCTTTCATCCTGAAGCTGGTTTTGCTATTCTCAGCACCAACCAAGCAGCTCAAGGTTATGCCGTTCGCAGTGTCAGTGACAATATCGATGCGCTGGCAAATCCTGAAGAGTCTGCTGAGGCACTGGGCTTAAGCTCTTGGGCAAGCGGCGCTGGGACTTGGGCGAGTGGTGCTGGAACTTGGGCAAGTGGTTGGACGGTTTTGGGCAGTGGTACGACAATTCCAAATGTGCCCTCACAAAACACCGAGATGTTTAAAAGGATTGGTTTGCCCCAAGCCCATACCATCGCCAAAAACTTTGGTAGCGGCATTAAAGTAGCGGTCATTGACACTGGTGTGGACCTTAGTCATCCAGCTTTGGTAAACAACCTTGCTCCAAGCAGTGAATGGCGCGATTATGTAAGCAACGACACCGTACCCAACGATGAGCCAGGGGTCAATTCAACCCCAGGAAAAGCCTATGGTCATGGCACAGCCGTCAGCGGAATCATTTTACAAATAGCACCCAAAGTCACCATTTTACCCCTCCGGGTGCTTGATTCTAAGGGTAAAGGTAATCTCGATAATGTGGTCAAAGCAATTGATTATGCTATTTTAAATGGCGTACAAGTTATTAACCTTTCGCTTGGCTCTCTTAGATCTAATTTTTCTTTAACTCAAGAAATTGCCTACGCAAAAACCAAAGGTATTTATGTTATTGCTGCTGCTGGAAACAATGGTGGTAGTGCAGATTATCCTGCCAAAGATTCATCACAAGATCAAATGTCAGGTTTTCTATTTGGCATTGGCAGCATTGATGACAAAGAAGCCATCTCGAGTTTCAGTGCCCGAGGTGAAGGTGTTTACGCCTTTGCGCCTGGTGAAAAAATCTACACCTTGTACCCAGGTAACCGTGTAACTTATGCGACTGGCACTTCTTTCGCCACACCACTGGTCACTGGCACATTTGCCTTGGCAATGTCAGAATTGACCAATGCAGCAGACCGTCCTCAGCTTGGTACAGTGTTTAGCAGCAGTCTTGAAGGTGACCGTATCTGGAAGCAGCTATACGAAAACAATCCAACTTTGGTCTGGGCGCATGGCAATGGCGGACTTGAAATCCAACGTTTTCTCTTAAAACTGCCAAATTTTGCAATGCCAAACACTCAAATTAACTTGCTTGGCAGCGGCGATTTTGAAAGCAGCCTTGGCAGCGATTGGAATTTAACAAACTCGAGCATCATCACATCACAATTTAGAAGTGGCAGCCAAGCGTTAATGCTCAACTCGGCAGTTGATCAAAACGCAACCAATACCCTGAGTGATCTGTTACCAAACACCACCTACACCTACATGGCTTGGGTCAAAACTGCCGCGTCAAACCGTTACGTCTGCATTGGCGTTTATGATTTTACGAGTGATTCTTTATTGGGTGGTCTATCGCATAATTGCACCAACAACCCAAGCAAATACACTTTGGTTTCGACCCGTTTCACTACCGATGCAAAGCACACCAGCGCCATTGTTTACGCAGATTTTGTGGGAAGCACCGCTGGCGCTGCTTATGTTGACGACGCAATGGTCTTTGTTACACAATAAACAATTCAGAATACTTGAAACAACCTCGAGCGTTTTTTCGAGGTTGTTTTTTTGGCATCTCAAAGCGCGGTAAGCTTAGAGTGTGAATAATTTAGAAACGTACTTACAAACTGCCCTGAAAGCCGCCGAATCCGCCGCCAAGATTCAACTCGAGCATCTGGGTGGAGATTTGGGGATTGAAAGTAAATCAAGCGATTCTGATTTGGTCACAATCGTCGATAAAGCCTGCGAGGAAATCATCCGCAAGATCATTCTCGAGGCGCACCCCGATCACAGCATTTTGGGTGAAGAGGGCGGCAGTGTCGGCACGGGTTCGTATCAGTGGATTGTTGATCCGCTCGATGGGACGGTCAATTACGCGCACGGTTTCCCCTTTTTTTGCGTGTCTATCGCCCTCGAGATTGATGGTGTGCGAAGTGTGGGTGTAATTCATGATCCAAACCGTCATGAGGTTTTCAGGGGCGTCCGTGGTGGTGGCGCATTCTTGAATGGCAAGCCAATCAAAGTTTCGAGCATCGCGCAACTTAACGGTCGTGCCATGCTCGCTACAGGTTTTCCATATGATACCCAAGCCGCACTCGCCAGCGTCGAGATTTTCAAGAAATTTTTGGCGCTTGGATTGCCCGTGCGTCGTCCTGGCGCGGCTGCCCTCGATCTGGCATACATTGCTTGCGGACGGATTGACGGTTTTTTCGAGTACAAACTGAACGCCTGGGATTGCGCCGCTGGCATTTTGATGATCGAAGAGGCGGGCGGGCGAGTCTCGAGCTTTGAGGGTACGCCCTACCAATACGAGCAAAAGAAAATTGTTGCCAGTAACGGCTTGATTCATGATGCCATGCTGGAGATCATCCAAAATTAAGCTCTCGAGCCAATCGTCCCCGCCTTAAGCTTTATGCTCATTGGCGTGAAACGATGGTGGATTTTTCCGAGCGTACTACTGACAGTCCTGGTGGCTGGCGTGTTTTACGTGTTTTTTCAATTGATTATTTTGCAACCACCCGTGGTTGAACCCAATTTTAACGAACGCAAACGCAGCGAACGTTTCGTTGACGACACCAAAATTGCGCCAATCTCAAGTTATCCTGTGCTGCGAGCTGGCAAGGCGGCGTTGTATCACGCCACTGGCGCTGGTCGGACGCTGGTGATGCTGCCCGACAGCGGCACTGGTGCCTGGATGTTCGAGAAAGTCATGGGCGCGATGAAGGAATCTTTTAACCTCTACGGGGTTTCGTACCGTGGCATGACGGGCGCTGAGACGGTACCAGCGCCAAGCGGAGCCGATTTTGGCAGTGTCAAGATCGACGATTACTTTCAAGACGCTCGAGACGCGGTCATCGCCGCTCGCAAAGACTCCAGAAACCCTGAAATTGTGCTGGTCGGTTCGGGCATGGGCGCAATGCTGGCACTAAAACTGGCAAACGAACACCCCGATTGGCTCGAGGGACTGGTCTTGATTGCGCCGTTTGCTCCCAGAGAACGCAATGAGCATCAAGCTTGGTTGGCACGCAGCGTTGGTGACTTTATTTACCGCGACGTGTACAGCAAAAAAGACGCTGCCCAGGCCTTTTGGAACGATAATTTTTCCAATGGTTTCGCCCAGAAATCAGAGGGCAAAAAATACCTCGAGCTATACGCCAAAAATAAAATCCCTTTCGAGTTTAAGTCTGTGCTGCAAGACATTTTCTTTAACAAACTGCCCGAACTCGAGGCTGATTTTAGCAAGCTCGAGGAATCCAAATTGCCACTATTGCACATCGCCGCACGGTACGACGTGACCAATCCAATCGGTGCTCAACGGTTACTCCGTACCAGGCTCGAGCAGAGCATGGCAGGGCATTACTCGTATGCAGTGCTGAACTCTGGAAAGTACGTCACGCTCGACTGGCATTGGAAAGACGTGGTGGGCGTGCTGGCAAGTTTCTTACCGACCCTGAAGCTCGAGCAAGCCTTCATTCAAAATGAAGAAGCGCTCGACCCGCTGGTTGATCCGCCAGACAAGTAAAGTAGGGGTTAGGCATGCCTAACCCCTACTTTACCAATGATTACATCGTGTTTTGTTGAACCGCCACGAATTTTACTTCGTCTACCAAAATCCATTGGCGGGCTGGATTACGCTCGAGATCAATCGTAATTTGGTTTGCAGTAAATGCAACATTGAACACCAAAAAACCTCGAGAGTTGCGTTTGAGTTCTGTGCCTTTTAAATCATAAGCTTTGCCGTTGATGGTCACCTTGAGTGGCAACAAAATGCCAGCGCCAGAGTTGTAATTAAAGCCAATTTTGACCTTGGTGAACTTGCGTTCGTTGGCAAATTTGAAGGTCATGACGGGACTCTTTCGTGACCAACCAACCCATTCAAACCCAGCCGCGCCAAAAATCTTGGCGTTAAAGCGGTCACTGCCAACTTGATTGTCAATCAGTTGCCTACCTGTGTCATCAATGTATGAGGCATTGCCAGTTGTTACCGAGTACGATTCGGGCAAAACATTAACGCCAGACCCTCCTCCAGCGTTGACAGGCGTTGCATCACCCACCACAACTTCATCGGGCGCATCAGGTTCGACTGGTGTTGGCACAAGTGTAATCAGTGGTTGAACCACGACCGTTGTTCCCTGGGTCACTGGGGTTGGATTCGCGTTGACTGGTGTCATGTCAGGTTTGATGGTGCTGACTGGTGGTTTGCTTGTCACCGGTTCAGGTCGCACCACCTGCGAAAACGCAGGCTCCGACGAAAATGCGCCATCCGCCTCGTAGCGCGTCGCTGGAGCGCACGCGAACAGCGAAACCGCCATTGCACCGCCAAAAAGAAAATGTTTGATCTGCATAAAACTCCTTTCAACTTTTCCCTTACAAGATAGCATCACTGCAATTTGGGAAACTCTCATTCACAGCCAGTACTTGAGTACCACGAACTCGAGTGCTACACTTTCAAAGCCATGCGCACGTAGCTCAGTTGGATAGAGCGCGGCACTCCTAAGGCTGAGGTCACAAGTTCGATCCTTGTCGTGCGCACCAGAAAACCCTGTCTATGACAGGGTTATTTTTGTGGGTAGCACGAAGTCAAAACTCATGGCTGTAGGTTGGCTGTAGCTTGGTAAAACGAGCACGTGTTTATCGGGTGCGTCTGGCTCGAGTTCAAGCCCGTAAAGCTCGAGGGGTGAGAGCGCCAGTGTTTTACGGTCAGTATCGTTGACGCGTTGATAAAATTGCTGTTGGGTTTGTTCGTTTTTGTGTCCCATGCGATCTGCAATCAGTTTCGGCGGAAGTCTCAACTCGAGTCCGGTCACACTGTTGTACGTCGCTCGAGTGTCGTAAACGCGGATTTGAGGGACTTTGGCGGCTTTGCAAAGCGCGTTGAATTCGTGCCTGAGCCTGCCTACAGCGAACGGTGTGCCTCGAGAGCTGGGGAACACCAGATCATGTTCTTGCCAGTCATCCTCGGCTTTGGGGTCGTCTTTCATCTCGCGCCATTTTTTGACCAGCAATTTTTGATGCTCGAGAATTTTCATGGTGATCGGGTCGAGATAAATAGGGCGTTCCGATTCAGGGTTTTTGGGTTGGGGCTGAATCAGCCATTTGCCTTTGGGGAACACCACGACCTGGCGAATGTGGATTGAGCCGGCGTCAAAATCAACATCAGACCAACGCAAGCCAAGCAGCTCTTCGCGCCGCAGCGCGGTCATGAGCGCGAACGCGACATAAAACCGCACTCGAGATTCACAAGCAGGGTCAAGGCACGTCCTAATGACCTTGGCGGCTTCCTCTCGAGACCAACGGGTTTTAGGCGATGCGGCGGGCAGTTCGACCCGAATGCCTGCACACGGGTTCCTGGGAATGATCTCAACTCGGGCGGCATCCTCA
>JANMUC010000360.1:0-3667 GCA_031391225.1 Deinococcales bacterium | reverse complement strand
TCGAGGTCAGCATCTCCCCTACCTCACGCCCAGCACGGTCAAAACGTGGTTGCGCCAGCTTCATCAAATCCCGCTCGAGCTTCTTGATGTCACCGACGAGTTCAACGCCCCGCGCCATCAGAAAGGCATCCCTTCAAGTTCGGATTTTTCCCAACGAATAGCATTAAATTCAACTACGCCAATTACCTCGAGCAAGAAAAATCGTGTACCCGCATACTCTCGAGCCAGGCGTTCACACTCTCTGACAGCATCATTCTGATTTGAGTGTCGATAGCGAGGCAATTTTGAAACCTGCTGATCGCCATATTCATTGGCAAAATCTGACATGACCATCCAGAATTTTTGAAGCGCCATCAGGTCACATCCTTCTCGAGTGGTGGGAATTCATCGGTCTCCCAACGGGGGTCGAAATGTCCTTTGGTTGGAAAATTGATTTCAAACTCGAGCCACTCCAACCACCCCAGCAACTCGCTCGAGAACAACTCGGGTTGCAAGCGCTTAAACGCGCCGCCCTCGACGCTGACGAACACCTCGAGGACGTAATCCTGAACGCCATCGGGTTTGGTCTCGGGTTTCTTGACGACCTGGACGCGCCCGAAACTCGAGGCTGGCTCGAGGCTGAGTGCTGGAATTTTAACGACACCATCACACTCGAAACTCGAGTCTGTGGGTTCGATTTTCTCGAGGCGACCCGTCATCAGAAATCATCCAAAGTTTCACGCGAGAAAATACGGGGCGGCGCTGTGATGCGCGGCTTGTTGTCGCTCGGGGTTTTGATGGTCTCAGAGTTGGTTGGCAAGGTTAACGTGACCGTCCCTCGAGCGACTTTATCGAGGAATTTGATCGCATCGTTGTTCGCCATGACCACCGATTCATCCGCAGAATTTTGGCGAATACCACGGCGTAAAAAGAGCTTGTAAATGCAAATATCCTTCGCCTTGGAACGCAACATGTCCGGCACTTCGGGCAGCGGCAGCGTGTAACGCTGGGCGATGTAAGAATCGACCTCGCCGTTTGTGTCACGGATTTTGTCAGCGATACGCTCGAGACCAGCAGGGGTGATCGACCGTTCACGCTCGTCATCGACAAGGTAAATCAGAACATCCTCTGAAAGTGCCTTGCGAATATCCTCAACTGTGACGTACATACTGCCTCCGAGGTGCAAAACAAGCGATCCCGCCCGCTAGGTGCGTTTTGGGATCAAGAGAAAACCCACCGCAGGGGGCGCGGTGGGTTCTCGAGATTGAAAATAGTTTAGCACATGATTGGGAGACTGAATTGAATGCGGGGCAAAACCGACCCCTCCGTCACTCGCTACGCTGTCTTGACCCTAAGACGCACCTTCGGGCAGGGTCGCTCGCGCCACCTCCCCTACTCCGTAAGGGAGGACTTTTTTAGGCGACGCTGCCGTCAGAGCCGTAAGCGAATTGCCAGAAGGCGTAACCGGCATTTTTGCGGTCGTCCCAGCCGTAGAGGAACTGCTTTTTGTTGAACACATTGGTATCGTCGGGGTTGTCCAGGGCGACAAAAGTGGGTTCGGTACGGCGTTGCAGAATGAAGGGTTTGGCTTGACGGCTGACATCCAATAAGAACCAAGCATCATCGGTAATTTCTGGGATCACCATGATTTTTGCAGCCCCATAATTCGGGTTGTCATCGCCACCACTGACGGTTTTACTACCAACAATCGCACTGGCTTTGGCTCGAGATTTCGGACCAACGACCAACATCGGAGCGCGATCACCTTCGCCCATGAAAGCCCGCAAGGGTTGACCGTTTTCCTTTTTCTGGCTTTGCATGTCGGCAAGCGCACCCTCGAAACGAACGGCGGTCAGTTTACCAGTGCCTTTGTTGCTGACATTGACTTTGTTAACCTTGTGATTGGTGGCGAAAAACGGCAGATCGTCGTAAGCCTTCTCGACAAAACCATTGACCAGCAGCGCAAACACAATCTCGTCGGGGCTGTACGCGACAGCCTCGCCGAAAGCACGGAACATGGCGCTGTACATACCCAAGTTGTCGTCTTGGATGTTGTTGCGTCCGACTGCGATGGTCGCCTCGTAGTCTTTATTGAGAATCGTGTAACTTTTTTCCTTCAAGTTCTTGACCGCACGATCACCCAACCATTCGATCATGCCAGGAAGCTGCTCGAGCCAGCCGTAAGAGTTGCTTTCATTGCTGCTGGGGACGAGCATGGCAATGCTCTGCCAACGGGGTTGTGCGCCTTCCATGCCTTCCATTGAGAGCGAATTAAAGGAACGGCGCAACCCGTTCAGTGTGACAGACGAAATAATCATTAGTAACCCACCTCCACCCAAACACCAGAGGCGCTTAAGGCAATCAACTTACCCGCACGAGACTTACCAGCCGCCGTTTTCGCCACCGTCTGATCGTCCTCGATGTAACAATCGGCGAACAGATCGGCTTGGGTCAGTGGGTCGGTGGCACTGTTCTCGAATAGGAATGTGCCACGTTCGATTTCGACAGACAACGCGCCAGCCGCACCAGCCGTGTTATCGGCGGTTACTGCGGCGCGACCCAAGGCTTTCAGACCAGCAGCCGTGCGACCAGGCGCGGCAAAACCAGCATCGGCAACCACGAGCGAACCCAGAAAAACCTTGGTCGCCGCTTTGACAGGCACGACCAGCAAATCACCCTTACGGGCTTGCGTGTCTCGAGAATCCGTTAATGCGCCCATTACTTATCACCCCCGTTGTACTTGAGAAACGAATCCTGACTGACACCAAGCATCGCGTTAATTTTTGCTTGGTCTTCCTCGAGCACCGCCGTTTTGTTGGCAGTACCCGTCTGGACGGGTTTGGTTGGGACGACGGCAGGCATTCCCTCGAGCGCGACCCGCGCCGAATCGAAATCCGTCTCGAGTTGCTTTTGCCAGTAGGCGCGTTGTGGTTCGAGCACGCGCCCAGCCTCGAGTGCCGCCGTGAGGGTGGTCGTGACACGCTCTGAGTTGCGATTGCCGCGCTCCGCCTCGAGTTCGGCACGCAACTCTGTGACTTGCTGCCCAAGCCCTTCAAACGCTGCCAGGCGCATCACACGACCCCGGGTTTCGGGCGTCTCGAGCGATTCGGGTTTAAGTTCCAGCGAATCCATGACGAGATTACCCAGTCGCGCCCGAGACACGGTGCTCTCGAGCGCGGTTTGCACCTGCGCGTCCGTCGCATCAGGGGCGAGTCCCAAGAGCTTAATCAACAATTCCTTATCCATACGTGAAGCCTCCTGAACCACTTTTTTATTGTCGGGATTGGAAGTGGCTTCCTGCCCGATTTGACGCTGAAAACTAATCCCTGGCTTGTTCGTCAGGGCGAAACTGTGAAACGAAAGCACCTGCTGAGGCTCGAGGAAATTACTCGGTTGAGCCGCGTAACCAAAGACTGGACTGATAAAGGCAAACGCACCCGAAGCAACATCGG
This sequence comes from Deinococcales bacterium, assembly GCA_031391225.1. Taxonomy (GTDB): domain Bacteria; phylum Deinococcota; class Deinococci; order Deinococcales; family JAAFIG01; genus JANXTZ01. Next base: position 236 of record JANMUC010000360.1, on the reverse strand, counting down.
GCGCACCCAATTCAGTCCAAGAGACCAAGCCGTACACGAAGCCGTTATCGACCTCGAAACCCGAGATGAACCCAGCCGCCGGCGCTCGAGTAGCCGTGCCATCCTCGACCTTCTTGGTTGCATGGTGGTAATCGAGCGGGAACGGATTGCCACGCGTTGCCAATTGGTGATTCACCAACGCCAGCGATTCGTCATTGAACACGTACCGCGCACCATTGCCGACGAACTCACCAAAG
>JANMUC010000350.1:0-5420 GCA_031391225.1 Deinococcales bacterium | reverse complement strand
CTTTGAAGACTCAACTTGAGCAGCTTGACTCAAAAATCCCCAACGACTTACCTGACCGTGATTTATTTACAGCACGACTCGAGCGTTATCTGCCAGAGTTAATTGAGGGTTTAAAACCCGTCTACCGTAAAAATCTTGAGTTCATGCTCGAGCAATTGCTGAAAATCATGGTTGGGGCGCACCTTGAACGTTCATTTGAGCTGAAAACCCTTGACTTCAAACGCAACCTATCCCCCGACTGGTTCGAGCAACCCGACATGATCGCCTACGTTGCTTACACCGAACGTTTTGCTGGCAATTTAAAGGGCGTCCTCGAGAAAGTCGATTACCTCGAGAATCTCGGCGTGAAATACTTACATCTCATGCCCTTTTTGCAACCCCGACCTGCGCCGCACGATGGTGGGTACGCGGTGGCTGACTTTCGTAAAATCCGTGAAGATCTTGGCACGATGGACGACCTCGAGCACTTAACGGGCGTGTTGCGTTCCAAAGGCATTAGCTTGTGTTGTGATTTGGTGCTCAACCATGTTGCCCAAGAACATGAATGGGCTGAAAAGGCGCAGCAAGGTGACGCCAAATACCAAAATTACTTTTACACCTTTCCAGACCGCATGATGCCCGACCAGTACGAAAAAAACCTGCCCGAAGTGTTCCCAGATTTTAAACCAGGGAATTTTACCTGGAACGACGCTTCAAAACGTTGGATTTGGACGACCTTCAACGCCTGGCAATGGGATTTAAATTGGGCGAATCCAGACGTGTTTCTCGAGTTTACAGATGTGATTTTGTGGTTGGCGAACAAAGGCATCGAGATTTTCAGGCTCGATGCGATTGCCTTTATCTGGAAGCGTCTGGGCACAGATTCCCAGAACCTGCCCGAAGTTCATGCTATCACCCAGGCTTTGCGAGCTGTGGCACGCATTGTTGCGCCAGCCATCATTTTTAAAGCCGAAGCCATCGTCGCACCAGACAATTTGATCGCTTACCTCGGGCAGCGTGAGCATGCCGGTAAAGTTTCTGACACCGCGTATCACAACAGCCTGATGGTTCACATCTGGTCAAGTTGCGCCTCTCGAGATACCAGGCTCATGACCCACGCACTCAGGCAATTTCCGGTCAAACCAGCCAATACTGCCTGGAACACCTATGTACGCTGTCACGATGACATCGGCTGGGCAATTACCGACGATGACGCCCAGTCCGTGGGTGCAGATGGGTTTGGACACCGTAAGTTCTTGTCCGATTTTTACTCTGGCGAATTTCCTGGCACGCACGCGGTTGGCGTGGTCTTTCAAGAAAACAAAAAAACGGGCGACCGACGAATTTCGGGCAGCGCCGCCAGCCTTGCCGGACTCGAAAAAGCATTATGCCAAAATGACAAGCAACTCGAGCATCTCAGCCTCGAGCGCCTCTTAATGGCACACGCCTTGGTGCTGGGTTACGGTGGCGTTCCGCTTTTGTACATGGGCGACGAACTCGCACTCCTCAACGACCCCAGCTACCTCGAGAATCCTGAGATGGCAATGGACAACCGTTGGATTCATCGCCCCGCCATGCCGTGGGACAAAGCCGAACACGCCATTGAACATCCAGATTCGCTTGAGGGTCGGATGTACCACGGCTTAAAACACCTGATTGAAGCTCGAGTCAGCACGCCACATCTTCATGCCGCCGTCGAAACGCACGTGCTCGAGTCGCAAAATTCGCACGTGTTTATCTATAATCGCGCTCATCCACTTGGCAATTTTGTGGGTGTATACAATTTTTCCGAAACCGCGCAAACCTATCCTTCCTGGCAATTGCAAGAACTCGGAATTGATGTGCCGTTAGACCGCATTTCAAACACCAAGCTCGAGATTCGAGACGGTGTGATTTGGCTTACGCCGTACGCCAGGTTGTGGATCACACAGGCATAACTACGCCAAATAGCCTGTTCTCCAACCCTCGAGCCTCGTGTCATACTTCTGACTTCGGGGGTGAAACTTGAGATTGTTTCTCGAGATTGCGCGGCGGTCTTTCAGGCGGCATTTGACGTACCGTGCGGCAACGATTGCGGGTTTAACGACCAACGTGTTTTTTGGTTTGCTTCGTGCCAGCGTACTTTTAGCACTCTTAAACGGTCAAAGCTCTAACGGCTGGAACTCGAGCGATGCCGTGACGTATGTGGTTTTAACCCAAGCCATCATGATGTTCGTCAGTATTTTTGGTTGGACCGATTTGATGAACGCCGTGTATCGCGGCGAAATTGCCACAGATTTACTTCGTCCCATGAGTTTGTTTGGCTTCTGGTTCGCCCAAGATGTGGGTCGTGCAATGGCTGCCTTGCTTTTACGCGGAGTAACGATTTTGGTCATCTCGAGTTTGATTTTTCAGATCAAGATTCCCTCGAGTTTCACGCAAATTCTGGCGTTGCTGCTTTCAATGATGTTGGCGCTGACGATCAGTTTTGCGATTCGTTTTATCTACAACCTAGCTGCCTTCTGGTCGCCCGACGCTCGAGGTTTTGCCAGGTTTGCGTCGGTCATTGGCACGTTTGCCAGTGGTTTTTTGATGCCGCTCAGGTTTTTTCCTGATTGGGTGCAACAAGTCCTCAACTTCACACCGTTCCCGCATGTCATGAACACGATCATCGAAATCTATGTTGGCTCGTTCTCGGGTTCTGGGTTGCTCGAGGCATTGTTGGTACAAACCCTTTGGGCGGTTCTCCTTGTGATCTTGGCAAACGCAATCCTGGCTCGAGCCTCAAAACGCTTGGTGATCCTCGGTGGTTGATCTCAAACATCAACTCGAGTTGTATCGGCGTTTACTTGGCGCTCAGTTGCGTTCGCAAATGCAGTACCGCGTTGGTTTTATACTCGATCTCATCAGCACCATGTTGTTCACCCTCACCGAATTTGGCGCGTTTGTACTGGTTTTTCAGCGCTTCCCCAGCATAGGCGGTTGGAAACTCGAGGAAGTCGCTTTTTTGTACGGCATGGTCGAGTTCTCGTTTGGCGTCATGGACATGATTTTTGCTGGTTTTGACCCGCCTGCCTTCGCACAGCACGTTCGTAAAGGCACGCTCGATCAATTTTTACTCCGTCCCTCGAGTTTGCTGGTTCAAGTCTTCGGCTCAGATTTCACCCTGCGCCGCATTGGTCGTATCGTGCTCGCCATCGGAATTCTGGTTTACGCGATCACAGCGAATGACATCGTCTGGAATCTCGAGAAAATCCTGTTTTTTCCATTCGTAGTTCTGGGCATGATTCTGTTCTTTGGCGGCTTGTTCATGGTCGGCGCGACCATCACATTTTGGACGGTTGAAAGCACCGAAGCCATGAACATTTTTACCTATGGCGGCAGCTATTTAATGTCTTACCCGATGAACATTTACAGCGATTGGTTGCGAAAATTCTTCACTTTTGTCGTTCCCGCCATTTTCCTCAATTATTATCCAGCGTTGTTTTTCCTCGAGAAACCCGACCCGTTTTTGATGCCGTATTTTGTGCATTTTCTCGCGCCTGTGGTTGGTTTTCTGATTTTTTTCTTGTCGGTGCAATTTTGGAAGTTTGGTTTGACCCATTATCAAAGCACTGGAAATTGAGGATGTTGTGATTCAAGTCGAAAACCTCGCCAAGCATTTCACGGTTCGCAACCCGCAAAAAGGCAGTTTTGGGTTGCTCAAAAATTTTGTCTCTCGAGATTCCAAAATCCTAAAAGCCGTGGATGACGTGACGTTTAAAATTAGTCGCGGCGAGATCGTCGGTTATCTTGGACCTAATGGCGCGGGCAAAAGCACGACCATCAAAATGCTGACCGGTTTGCTTGTCCCAACTTCAGGGCATCTCGAGGTCAACGGTTTTGTTCCCTGGAAATCGCGTCAAACCTATGTCTCGAGAATCGGTGCTGTCTTTGGGCAACGCAGCACGCTCTGGTGGGATTTACCCGTGATTGAATCGCTAGAATTATTGCAATTCATCTACAAAATTCCAAGTGCAACCTTTAAGCACAACCTCGAGCATTTCACTAAAATTCTTGGACTTGACGAATTCTTAAACAGTCCAGCACGTTCGCTTTCATTGGGGCAACGAATGCGAGCTGACCTGTGTGCGGCGTTGCTGCACAATCCAGATTTACTGTTTCTAGACGAACCCACCATTGGCTTGGACGTGGTTGCCAAAGAACGCATCCGCGAATTTATTTTGCACATCAACGCCACTCGAGAAACCACCGTTGTCCTGACCACGCACGACCTGGCAGACGTGCAAAAACTCTGCAAACGCGCCATGATTATTGACCACGGCAAACTCTTGTTTGACGGTGCACTCGAGACACTGCAAACCCGTTTTGGTGGAATGCGGCAACTCGTCGTGGATTTCGCGGAGTCATATGCTGCGCTCGAGGTTGAAGGCGCAAAACTGGTGTCTCGAGATGGAAACCGTGCCGTGTACGCGTTCAGTCGTGAACACCTGAGCGCTTCAGAATTGATTCGCAGATTGTCTGAACGGTTTGGTATTCAAGATATTTCAGTGCTCGAGCCTGACATTGAAGCCACGATCAGATTGATTTACGAACGCAATTTGTTGGGGGTGGCATGAGCATTACTCGGCGTACCACCGTCGGCGCAATCATCCGAGACTCGAGCGATAAAATCTTATTGCAACGCCGTTCTGACGATGGGTTTTGGAGTTTGCCTGGTGGCGGCATCGAAGTGGGGGAGACCGTACTCGAGTGTTTGGAACGCGAAATTCTCGAGGAAACGGGTTGGCAAATCAGGGTTGAAAACTTGCTTGGGATTTACTCGAATCCAGCCTCACAAACTCACACTTATCCAGACGGCAACAGAGTGCAATTTATCGCGCTGGTGTTTGAAGCTCGAGCTTTAAAGCTTCTTCAAGAACCCGATTCGTAAACCCTCGAGCTTCGATTCTTTGATTTTGAACACCTGCCAGAACGCATTCACGCCAACAACCTCGAGATGATAACGGATGCCTTCACTAGCCCTCTACGCCCGTTCATTCGATGAATTTCTATGCCTCGAGAATACGACCTGAAAACGTATTGACACACCCCGCTTATGCTGTTACACTCCTGTTCGCGCTGAAAAGCGTGACCTCTCTGGAGGGTTGGCCGAGTGGTTGATGGCTGCAGTCTTGAAAACTGCCATAGGTGCAAGCCTATCGAGAGTTCGAATCCCTCACCCTCCGCCAAGTTTTTTGTTTTTAAGGTAGAATGTTCGTGAAAGAAGCCCGGAGGGATGGGTGAGCGGCTGAAACAAACGGTTTGCTAAACCGTCGTAGGGGGTAACCTTTACCGAGAGTTCGAATCTCTCTCCCTCCGCCAGAACGTTAGGAAGTCTGCAGCACGTTAGGATGTACCTGTAGCTCAGCTGGATAGAGCGTCTGACTACGGATCAGAAGGCCAGGGGTTCGAATCCCTTC
>JANMUC010000342.1:0-14871 GCA_031391225.1 Deinococcales bacterium | reverse complement strand
GCTTTATCCCAAACTGCAAGTTCTCAGTTGCTCGAGCTTGCAAATTTAAGTGAATTGCGCCCAATCTTACTCAAAAGACTTGTTCGCGGAACAAACAGCAATGTCCCCAAAGGTGCAATCAAAGCGCTGAAAAAAGTTTTAGAACGCAGCAAAAATATTGAACACGAATCTGAACTCGGTGAAGCCGCGTTTTTAGAACTCGAGTCTTTAGCGCCCGAACTACGCGGCGATGAAGCTTGGCAACTTCATGTACTCCTTGAAGATTACGAAATTGATTACGAGTATTACGACCCCGAAGACGAATCTGGCGATGCCTACTGGGAAGACCGCCAAAGCGCATGGAGTGCTGTTGCACTGCATCACTGGGCAAGCGCCGAGAGTGAATTGGGACGCGGACAGGCGGCGCTCGAGACGCTATTACGAAAAATTGATTCAAATGGCGACATCTGGCAAGGCGTGGTAGAGATTGGAAAACGCCAACCCGAATTGCGAACACGGATTGGCGACTGGTTAAAAAACGCTGGTTCGTACCGCAAAGAAGAATTCACCCGCGATTTCTTGCGGTACTTTCGTGACCCAATCGAATATGAAAACCACCTTCGCAAGAACCTTGAAAGAGCCAGAGATTATGCCGAATTGATGCGCTTTTACCTCGAGCAAGACCGCGAAAACGATGCGCTCGAGATTGCCGCCGCCGGCATCCGCAAAGAACTTAAAGCTTCGCAAGATGGCAAAGGGGATTTAGAAGTTGATACCCCTTACGGCACATTCTGGAGTCATTCTTACCACACAACTGACGTACCCGAAATGCTTGATTTACTGCGCGAAAAACAACCCAGTTTTGAATGGGAACGCGCCCAGTTCAGTTTCTACCCGACTTTAGACCAATACAAACACCTTGCAACCCTGCCCGAATTTAGGAAAGCTCGAGCCAGTATTTTGAACAACAACCTGATGCCCGAATTGCATTTTGATATTTTGCTGTTTGAAAACGACAATGCAGCCCTGGAAAAATTACTACACAAATACCCACAACCAGAATATGCCCTGAAAGTCAAACACCTGTTCCCAGATTTCAGTGCCAAGATCTTCAAAAAAGCAGCCATCGCAGAATTTGACCGTGGCTCTCGAGATCATTACGCCAACGGTGCGCGATGGGCGAAAGAATACAAGAGCGTTGAGGAAGAACAAGTTTTTAAAAACTGGCTGGGGAATTTGCTCGAGGTCAACAAACGCCGTCCAGCGCTGTTGGATGAGGTACGAAAAGCTAAACTTGAAGTCAAATAGAATTTTAGAATCTCGAGCTTGGGATTTGATCGAACGAGATCAAGCTTTGGTGACGGTCTACTCGTGGGCGCAAGAATTGCAATTTCAGGATTTGAAAGCCCGCAAGACCGCTTCTGGTTCTTTCACCACAACCTTCAACAAGGCTCGAGCCGCCCCGGAAGGTTTGCGTAACCCTTGTTCCCAAGATTCCACCGTGCGTTCAGACACGCCCAACATGGCAGCGAATGTCGGACGAGAAACCTTCAACTGTCGTCTGGCTTCGATCACATTTGGAGCTTCTAACCGCGTAACCCGAGCGGGTTTTAACTCGCCACGTTGGATGGCAACAGCTTGCTGCAAGCTTTCAAGTATTTTTGACACCACTTCATCTCGAGCCGCTTTCTTTTTCATGGCAACCTCTTCAATTCTTTAACCATTTGCGCGAATGCTTTTTTCTCTGGTGTTGTCAGGTCAAGTTTTGTATTTTTAGCATAAGCGAAAACCAGAAAAATCATGTTCCTGACATCAACGAATAGGTAAATTATTCTTGCGCCACCACGTTTCCCGTGTCCTTTGGCAGCATGGCGGATTTTGCGAAGTCCTGCCATTCCAGGAACGACATCCCCAGCTTCGGGATTTTGAATCAAGAAATTCTGCAATGCCCGTACATCTTCGTCGTCCAGAATGTTTTTGATCGATTCAACGAACAACGGTGTTTCGATGAACTCCACGCTCTAAATCTACGACAATGCAGTAGTTATGTCAAGAGAAAATCGGCTCAACAATCAAGCTCGAGAAAAATCGCAAAATTCCAAGTCTCGAGCTTACAAATTCAAGCCTAATGCAACACCCCAATCACACTTTCCACCGCCGCCCGTAACCTTCCAGACACAATCAAACCTCTCGCCGCCTCGAGATCACCCGTCATGATGCGGTCACGCTCGAGGGGCGGCACAACGTTTCGCACGGCATCCCTGGCGGCTTTAACCCCAGCCCCAGGCTCGAGTGGCGCGTGAAACCCGAGCGCTTGCGTGGCGTTGACGAGTTCGATAGCAAAAACCCATCGTGCATTCTCGAGGATCATGGCACATTGTCTGGCGCTGGTCGTGCCCATCGAAACGTGGTCTTCTTGGTTGGCGCTGGTCGGAATGCTGTCCACGCTGGCGGGGTGCGCCAAAACCTTATTTTCGCTGACCAGACTGGCGGCGGTGTACTGCGAGATCATCAGACCGCTGTTCAAACCGCCCTGCATGGCAAGAAACCCTGGCATTCCCGACAGCGCGGGGTCGAGCATGTGCTCAATGCGGCGTTCGCTTATGTTGGCGAGTTCGGCGATTGCAATTTTGGCGTAATCCATGACGAGCGCCACGGGTTGTCCGTGAAAATTTCCGCCCGAAATCACGGTGTCGTCATTATGAAAAATCAGGGGATTGTCGGTGACTGCATTGACTTCTCTGGTCACCACCTCGAGCGCGTGACGAAGCGCATCGCGGCTAGCCCCGTGAACTTGAGAGATGCAACGCAAACTGTAAGCATCCTGCACTTTTTCGCAGTCCTTGTGCGAGCGGTGAATCGGAGAATTCGCCCCGAGTTTGCGCACGTTCTCGGCAACTTCGATCATGCCAGGATGAGGTCGAACGCGGGACACTCGAGCATCGAATGCCGTCAGTGTGCCTTTGAGTGCCTCGAGACTCATTGCGCCCGTGATGTCGGCAACGGTGGCAAGCTCGAGCGCATCGTGCAAAGTCAACGCACCAATGGCGGTCATGGCTTGCGTGCCATTAATCAGCGCCAAACCTTCTTTTGCCTCGAGCGTGATGGGTTTTAAACCCGCCTTCTCGAGCGCACGGTGCGCGGGCATGACCTGCCCGCCAAACCAGGCATTCCCCTCGCCAATCAGCATCAAACTCATGTGGGCGAGCGGCGCAAGATCACCCGACGCGCCAACGCTGCCTTGCGACGGAATAATCGGATGCACACCACGATTTAAACACTCGAGAATCAACTCGATCACCTCGAGACGAATGCCCGAAACGCCAAACGCCAAACTTTGCGCCCGCAAGAGCAACATGGCTCGAGTGACATCTTGGGAGAGTGGTTCGCCAACGCCCATCGCATGAGACAAAATCAAATTGCGTTGCAACAACCGCGTGTCCTCGGGGGCGATTCGCACGTTCGAGAATTTTCCAAAACCCGTGGTGATGCCGTAAACGGTTTTATTCTCGAACACCAGTTTTTCGACATACGCTCGAGATGCCAGCACTTCGGCTTTGGCTTCGGGCGCGATTGCCACGGAGTGGAATTCTCGAGCGACACGCACCACGTCATGCGCACTTAACGATTGACCGATCAAAATTGGATTCATGGGTTTGTGCCTTTCGATGGGGGTTAGCCGTAAAAGGGCGCAGTAAACAGCGCCCCTACAGCGTAAATTTTGTCGTAGGGGCGCTACTTCTTGACCCCACAGCAGCACCTGACGGGCTTGGGTCGCTTGCTGCGCCCTGCCCTTCATTCCCACCAATAAAAACGCGTTTCACAGGATTTTGACCCAAGGTATACGCAACCTCACGCCAGTCAGAACCCTCGAGCACCAGAACATCGGCGCGACAACCAACCTCGAGCCGTCCACGGTCAAATAATCCAAGGGCTGCGGCAGCGTTGACGGTACTGGCAACAAGGGCTTCGGCTGGGGTTAAACCGTTTAATCGCACCGCCAACGCCAATGCCAGTTGTGCGGAAAACACTGGACTCGAGCCTGGGTTTAAATCCGTGCCAATCGCCACGGCAGCACCCGCGTCAATCAATTTGCGTCCTGGAGCGGCAGGTAATCCAAGGTGCAGGGTCACTCCTGGCAGAATCACGCCTACCGTGTTGCTCGAGGACAGCGCTGTAATTTGAGCGTCGCCCGATGCCTCGAGATGATCGACACTGAGCGCACCGTATTGGATGCCCAACTCGAGTCCTCCGACGGCGTGAAATTGATCGACGTGAAGTTTGACGGCGAGGTTGTTCGCTCGAGCGGCTTGCAAAATCAATTCGGTTTCGGGAACGTTGAAGGCTTCGCGTTCGACAAAAACATCGACGGCTATCGCCAGTTTTTGCACAGCAACTTGTGGAATCAACTCGTGAATCACCATGTCAAGGTAGGCACCGCGCTCGAGGGAATCTTTGGGCGGAACATGAATCAATAAGGTCGGCTCGAGTTGGGCTTGTACTCGAGATTGCAATTCACGCACCGCGAACAGCATTTTCAATTCCGCCTCGAGCGTGAAACCATAACCCGATTTGACTTCGATGGTCGTCGCACCCGAACGAATCAACGCCTCGAGCCTTGGTCGCGCGAGGTTCACCAGTGTCTCGAGGCTGGCTTCGGCGGTGTGTTTCATGGTGCTGCGAATGCCACCGCCAGTCGCAAGTATATTTTCGTAGCCAATTCCTGAAGCTCGAGCTTCAAAATCCTGAAGGCGTGTCCCAGCCCAAACCGCGTGCGTGTGAGGGTCAATCAAACCAGGAATCACCGCACGACCCTCGAGATTTCTGGTTTCTCGAGTCTCCCCTGCCCAGTCCAATTCGCGTCCAACCCAGGCAATCAAGCCGTTTTGAAATCCCATCGCGGCATTCTCGAGTTTGAACAATTCGCCGTGAGTTGCGCCGCGATGCAATCCCGCACCTTGCGCGGTCACGAGTTGAGAAATTCCTGTCAGCAAAAGATCAAGCATCAAACACCGCCAGCAACGTTTCGATAATCAGTCTTGCTGCAAAAAGCGCACTGTTACCGCTCGAGTCTAGGTTTGGCGTCATTTCGACCAGATCAAACCCGACGAGTTGATTGCCGGCGGCGGTGGCTTGAATCAATTTTACTGCCGTTGCAAAACTCAGACCGTCGGGTTCTGGACTTGAGGTGGCAGGAAAAAAACCTGGCTCGAGGGCGTCCACATCGAACGACAAGTAGACGTTTTTGCCGTTTGGAAGCCGTGATATGACTTGCTCGAGATCGTCCATTTCCCAGGTTGGAATCAAGGTGTGACCTCGAGATTTTGCGGCTTGAACTGCCTCGCGGTCTGAGCGCACGCCGCGCAAACCAATGGTCGTGATGTGCTTTAAATTCGGCAAATCTTCGCACGCCCGTCTGAACGGACTCGAGTTGGAAAACTTGGTGTCATTGCGAACATCCGTGAAATCCAGATGCGCGTCAATCTGAACGATATGCAAATCTAGCACGTCATCAAACGCCCGTAAAATTGGGTAACTGACGCTGTGATCGCCACCCAAAAAGACAGGCAATTTCACTTTTCCACGCAACGCTCGAGCCGCAACCTCAATTCGCTTTCTTGCCAATTCAGGCTCGAGACTTGGCAAATCCACATCGCCCACATCACGCAACTCGAGGTTGACCAGACGTTGGCGGTCTGATTTTAGATCGTAAAAACCCTCAATCGGCAACGCATAACGCAAGCTCGCATCACGGATGGCTCGAGGGGCGAAACGTGCTCCAGGACGGAAACCCAGCGCAATGTCAAATGGCACACCAAGCACGCCCACATCGGCACGCCAATCTTGCTCGAGACTGGCGATGGGTGCTCGAGCGAAGGTGGAAATTCCATAGAAAGGGAGCATCAACCGCCTACTTTTAACAATCGATGTTCTGTAGGGGCGAGGCGACCATGCCCGAAGCGACCCAGCCCGTCAGGTGCATCTTTAGGGTCAAGACAGGTGCGTTTTATGGTCAAGACGCATGCCTCGCCCCTACGCAGGAAGGGCGAAACATCACCAATCAATTCAAAATCTCGAGACATATTCATCATTTCTCGAGGCTCGGCATGTCCACACCGCGTTCACGGGCTGCACGAATGGCAAGGTCGTATCCCGCGTCGGCGTGACGAATCACGCCCATTGCAGGATCATTTTTAAGGCACAATCGAAGGCGCGTGTCGGCTTCTTCACTGCCGTCAGCCACGGCAACCAATCCCGAGTGCTGGCTGTAACCCATGCCAACCCCGCCGCCGTGATGAAAGCTCATCCATGCCGCGCCGCTCGAGATTCCTGTGGCAAAATTTAAGAGCGCCCAGTCTGAAACCGCGTCTGAACCGTCAAGCATGGCTTCGGTTTCGCGGTACGGGCTTGCCACCGATCCAGCATCGAGGTGATCGCGCCCGATCACAATCGGAGCTTTTAAACGTCCGTCGCGTACCATTTGGTTAAACAGTAATCCTGCTTTGTCGCGTTCCGTGTAGCCAAGCCAGCAGATTCTGGCGGGCAAACCTTGAAAGGCAATTTGATCGGCGGCGTAACCCAACCAGTTTTGCAAACGTGCATCGTGCGGGAATAACTCGAGCATCGCTTTATCGGTGGCGGCGATGTCGGAGGCTTCACCAGACAATGCCACCCAACGAAATGGTCCGCGCCCCTCACAGAACGAATCGCGGATGAAGGCTGGCACAAAACCAGGGTACGAAAACGCATTCTCGAGTCCACCAAGTTTGGCTTGCGCACGAAGATTGTTGCCGTAATCAAAGGCAATTGCACCTCGAGATTGCATTTCAATAATGCTTTCAACGTGCCTCACCATCGCGGCTCGAGCGCGAATCAAATACTTTTCGGGGTGACTCGAGCGCAACGTGTCAACATCCTCGTCGCTTTTTGAGGGCGGTAAGTACCCCCACATCGGGTCGTGACTCGAGGTTTGATCGGTGACGAGTTCGGGAATAAACCCCAACTCGAGCATTTGTGGCAGGACTTCGGCGGCATTGCCAAGGAGTCCTATCGAGACGGCACGTTTCGCCTGTTTCGCTGCATTCGCCAATCGAATTGCATCCTCGAGATTGCTGGCAACTTCATCCAAATAATGTGTCTCGAGGCGGCGTTGAATGCGTTGCGGGTCAACTTCAATGCAGATTGCCACGCCTCCCGCCAGTTTGACCGCCAAAGGTTGAGCGCCGCCCATGCCACCAAGTCCCGCCGTGACCGTGATCGTGCCAGCCAGCGTGCCGCCAAAATGCTTTTTGCCCGCCGCCGCAAAGGTTTCATACGTGCCTTGCAGAATGCCTTGCGTGCCAATGTAAATCCAACTTCCCGCCGTCATCTGCCCGTACATCATCAAACCAGCTTTATCGAGGCGGTCAAACTCATCCCAGTTCGCCCAGTTCGGCACGAGGTTGGAATTGGCAATTAAGACTCGTGGCGCGAGTGGTTGCGTCTCGAGCACTGCCACAGGTTTCCCCGATTGCACCAACAGCGTCTGGTGATTCTCGAGCCTGTCCAGCGTTTGCACGATCTTGTGGTACGCCTCCCAGTTTCGCGCCGCCTTGCCGCGCCCACCGTAGACAATCAACTCTTCGGGTTTTTCGGCAACCTCAGCATCGAGGTTGTTCATCAGCATCCGTTTGGCGGCTTCCTGAATCCAACCTTTGGCGGTACGGGTATTTCCACGGGCGGCACGAATTGAGGTTTGCATGGTGACTCGAGTTTGCGCCGTTTTGTGCCAGATCACAAGGTCAGCGTCCAACAATGTTGGACGGTTTAGGGCATAATCAAGTCATGCAGTCGCTCGAGAAAGCCAGTTTGGTCCTGCGCTATTTCACCCGCGAAAAACCTGTCTGGGGCGTACGAGAACTCGCCAGTAAACTTAAGATGCCGCGCTCGAGCACCCATTTGTACCTTCAAACCCTGGCAAAACTGCAATGGTTGCGCCGCACTGAAAACGGCAGTTATCGTTTAAGTTGGCGCTTGCTCGAGTTCTCCGAACAACTGCATCACAGCCTTGGTTGGTACGGTGCGGCGCGACAAAAAATGCAACACCTTGCCACGCAAACCAAAACCCTGGGTGTGCTATGCGTGCTCGAGGAAAACCGTGTGGTTTGCATAGACCGTTTTAACGCCGACCCCGCGCTCGAGTTTGAGCATATTCAAACCGATGTTTACCTGCCAGCCAACGCGACAGCCGCAGGAAAGGTGCTGTACGCATTCCAAGCCTTAAACGCGCCGTCGTTTGAAGCGTTCACACCCAACACTATCACCACGCCCGACGAATGGCGCACCGAACTCGAGCGAGTCCGAAAACAACAGATTGCCTACTCGATAGAAGAATGGCTTCCAGGGCAATGTGCCCTGGCAATACCCGTGGTTTTTGAAGGGAAACTCGAGGCGACATTAGGCGTACAACTGCCGCTCAAGCGTTATTTGCTCGAGCGTCAGGGGTTGAGGAAAGTTTTGCTTGGCTCGAGTTGAGCAATTACTTGCGCCCAAGACACTCGAGTTTTGTCACCCACGCCCAAACCTTGGACAAGCCTCACGCAATCGCTCGATTCCAATGTTTCTGGTGACAAGTGGTCCAATCAATTTCTTTGTGTAAAAACCAGGATACAGTTGCTCAAACCGTTTACTCGATGCTGTTTCGGTTTTGTGGTTGATGTTCTCTGGCGTTTCTCGTATTGCAAATTTACAGCTTGCAATTCAGTCAATTTTGACGCTACCCCAAATATCACGAGGCTCGCATCAAGCACAGTTACCTCCAAAAGTGGCGCATTAATTTTCGTCACTCGAGTGTCACAACTTCCACCTAAACTAACTCAAATGCCTTGGCTCGAGTTCGGCGATGCACTGGCGGTGATGGCTTGCGGAATCGCGGCAGCCCAAACCCTGGGTTTGCACCCCATCGGTTGGGTGGCGTGCGTGTTGTTTGGACTGTTGTCCTGGCAGTTCAAACGCACGCGTTGGTACGGTCTGACGCTTTTGTGGTGTCCTGGCATCATCGGATTTTTAGCCACCAACAACGATCCTTTAACCAGGGCGTACGCGGCAATGCTGGGGATGCTTGGCTTTTACGCCATTTGGTGCGTCTTGCAAGCCCGGGATGAACACTCGAGCACGGGTTGGTGGGCGGCTGTAATACTGGTGGTCTGGCAACCGAGCAGTTTTGCGCTGTTGGGCGTGAGCTTTCTGGCAGCCCAAGCCACGACCCGTTGGCGTTCGCAACTTTCTCCAGCTCGAGGTGCAATGCAGCACGGCAGCCTGCAACGTTGGTCGGGTGTGGTGATGTTGGCGTTGGTCGTTTCTGCGTTAAGTTTGTTACTGCCGTCCCCCGAACCGTGGCGAGTTCAAGATATCTTGCTGCCAAGGATCGAGTTGCCAGCGCCCAAAACCAGTGTCTCGTATCCTCAAGCCGATTTCAGCCCCCAAGTAACGCCATTTGAGTTAAAAAGCTTTGACCCTCGAGCAATTTTGGTTGGTATTTTGCTGCTCGGCGCGGTGATGTTGTGGCAGTCTCAAGCACGTTCCGCGAAGGGACGGGGGTTGGGGCAAGAAACAAAAGCCAAGAAAAAGCCCAAAGCGAAATTTGATTGGGTACTGGTGTTCGTGCTCGCCAGCGTGTTAGTAATGTTGTTCATTTTTTGGACGATTAGAACCCTCTCGAGCAATGTAATTCCCGTGCAAATCCCACCCATACCAAATTGGTTCTCAAGCGTTTTAATTGTTATTTTTGCAGCTGGCTTGGTGATCTCGCTTCTCCATTGGATTCGGGTGTTTCTGGCAAAACGCGCCCTCAAACCGATCGACATCATTCAGTTCCAAGGCAAACAACCAAAGTCCCTCGAGTTACCAGAAAACCGTGTCCGTGCCGCTTACGCCTTGTGGTTGCATTTCTTGGAAAGCCTCGAGTTGCCCCGAGAACAAGTTGAAACACCTTTCGAGTTTTCACGTCGGGTAACGGTGCATCACCCAAACTTGCGCGATGCTACAAATGCCTTAACCCAAGCTTACGAACGCGTTCGTTACGGCTCGAGCATCTTGGAATCGGATGCCCTGAAAGCTGAAGAAGCACTTCAAGAATGGCGTTCGAGTATTGCAGTGACACCAAACGATGAGCATGCTACAAGTTTGACACTCGAGAAACCCGTCCGATTGTTAGACTGAGCGCACTTTGAACGCCGTCACAGAGCACCTCGAGCCTACTCAACCACTAAAAGATGCTTTGTGGGTGCTGGTTTTTACCGCGCTGATCGCGTCTGGTTGGTTGAATTGGTTGCCTCTTGGCGTGGTGGTTGCTGCGGTGCTGTTGCCATTTTTAATTCGTCGCAACCCTAAAACGCAACGGTTCGCGCCTTGGGCAAGCGTTTATGCTGGCGCGAGCGCTTTTTTGATGATGCCACTGAACTTCTCCAATCTTCTCGAGCGACTTTCTTGGATGGCATTGGGAATTTTGCTGGCATGGCTGATCGGTCTGGCATATGACGGTATTACCGAGCGCAACCACTGGGCATGGCTGGCAGGTTTTATCCTGCTGATCCTCAACCCAAATACGGCGGCTGTGATTGGCGTGATTGGGCTTTGTGTGCTGGGTGCACTTCAAGCTCGAGCAGCCAGAATCCGAGTTGGGGTGCAGTTTCAAAACCGTTCCAGCATGATTGTGCTGGCAATTTTAGGCTTAACGATAGCGGCATTCAGTATTTTGTTGGCGCAACCGGCAGGATTTAAATTTACCGACGCACCGATTTCAGTTTCGAAACCCAAAACAGTCACAAAACCAAAACCCACCGACACTAGCCCTGAAACCACAGCTTCGGGTCGCTCGAGTATTCAAAAAGTTCCGACCCCTGACGCTGGATTGCGCAACGCTTTGCTGCTGGCAAATTTTGCACTTTTGTTGGTCATGATGGCATTGCTATTTGCCTTATTGCGAAATCGGACACAGCCTTCCAAGGGACGGCGTAAACCCGAACTTTCAGAATTGATTCCGTTGCTTGGCGCATTCATTGTTCTGCTGGCGTTGTTCGTTTGGGCGAGCACCCCGCCGCCACGGCTCGAGGGTACAAAAAAACCTTCAGAAATTCAGAGCACAAGTGAAAATCCAAATCTTAACAAACCAACAAAACCGCCTGAAACCAAGCTCGAGCAAAGCAATCGGGCAAGCCCAACGTTGACGGTGGTGATGTTCTTGATTGTGCTGGCAGCGGCGTATTGGGCGTACCGAATCACCAGGGAAAAACTCGGGAATTCGATCCCAGAAGAACCCGAACTCAGCAGCAACTCGAGCCTCGCAATAAAAATTCAAGCCACCAATCGAGTCCGCGAAGCCTACAGGGGCTTTCTCGAGATTTGCAGTGCGAATGAAATTCGGCGGACGAACGACCAAACCTCGCTTGAGTTTGCGGCATGGGTCGGAACGCTCGCACCGCACTCGAGCGTTGATGTTCAGACCTTAACCAAACTCTATGAACCCGTGCGTTACGGGCAACTCAGCGACGAATCTGGAGCGCTCGAGGCAGAACGCATCGTGGCGGCACTGAAACAAAATTTCAAACTCGAGCCACTTTTAGGAGAAACAACATGATTCAAGAATTTGGAAACCGCATCAAACAAAACGTTGCCAAAGTGATCGTTGGCAAAGACGACACCCTCGAGTTTCTGCTGGCTGCCGTGCTGGCGGGCGGTCATGTGCTGCTGGAAGATGTCCCAGGCACGGGCAAAACCATGCTGGCTCGAGCGGTGGCAGCGTCGTTAGGGCTTGACTTCAAACGCGTGCAATTCACTCCAGATTTGCTGCCCAGCGACATCACGGGCGTCAGCGTTTACAAAGGCGCGGGGTTCGAATTTCAGGCGGGTCCTGTTTTTACCAATGTCTTGCTGGCAGACGAAATCAACCGCGCCACGCCCAAAACCCAATCGGCGCTGCTCGAGGCAATGAGCGAGGGGCAGGTTTCCGCCGACGGCATCACGCGCCCATTGCCAAACCCGTTTATTGTAATTGCCACGCAAAATCCAATCGAAATGGATGGCACGTACCGCCTCCCTGAAGCGCAACTGGATCGTTTTCTGGTGCGGCTCAGCGTTGGCTACCCTGACCAAAGTCAAGAACTGACCATGCTCGAGCGGTTGCAAGGCGATCATCCAATTTCGAGCCTGCAAGCGGTGACGGGCGATACCAGCTTGCTCGAGGTTCGAAAGCAATCACGACTGATTCACCTCGAGCCTGAATTGCGCGAATACATTGTCAAACTGGTTCATGCAACCCGCCACCTTGACGCCACCTACCTTGGCGCGAGTCCTCGAGCATCCTTGGCATTGCAAGGTGTGAGCCAGGGTTTGGCAGGACTGGCGGGACGAAAATTTGTCACGCCAGACGATGTCAAACGTGCGGCTGTACCAGTGCTGGGGCATCGTTTAATGTTGAAAGCCGAAGCCAGATTAAAAGGTGTCACACCAGAGAAACTCGTGAAGGACATTCTCTCGAGCGTGGCTGTACCCGTTGAGAAATAGTTTTAATCGAATGCGCTAGACTGAAACAATGATCTCCGAGAAGCGAATGACACCTGAAGAATACCTCGAGTTTGAAAAACACTCTGAGGTTCGTCATGAGTTTACAGATGGTGTGCTATACGCGATGGCTGGTGATAAGAAGCGGAACAATCGGGTGGTTGGGAAATTGTATCGTTTGTTGATTGAACGCGCCGAAGCAAAAGGCTGCGATGTGTTTTTCACAGTGGTCAAAATGCAAATTCCCAATGGTAAATACCGTTATCCAGACGTCGTTGTGACTTGCGAAGAAGATGCCGATGAATATCTGATCCAAGCACCATGTGCCGTATTCGAGGTGCTTTCCGACAGCACCGAGGACGTTGACCAGGGCGAAAAACTCGAGGAGTACCTGAAAATCCCAAGCGTGCAGCGATATGTGCTGCTGCGGCAAGATCGGGCGCTTGTCATGGTTTACGCTCGAGAAAAAGATGGTTGGCGGTTTTCGTTACTTGAGAACACTGGCGAATTTGACATTCCATGTGTTGATGTGACGCTTAAACTCGAGGATATTTACGCAGGGATTGTCTGAGGTTAAGTCCGTGGTTGCATCGGAAATTGCATTCGCATGATTGCGTCCCACACACGATCTGAAACCAGTTTTCGCAAGTTCGAGTAGATTAGGGCGCTGAAACCAACTTTGTATCTGGTGCGAGGTTTTTTGGCGTTTGCAGCGTTCAGAATCACTCGAGCGACCATTTCAGCTTTGATGATGCCCGCGTTTGAATTGCTCAAAAACATACGTTGCGTCACCTTAAGATGATTGGTTTTAAAAAACGCATAAGGACTGGTTGCACCCGTGTTTGGCATGGTGCTGGCAATTTTCTGATCGAATTGGGTGTACACGCCCGTTGGTTGAATCAGGCTGACCTCAATGCCAAAACTTTGCACTTCAAACCGCAACGCGTCGGTGATACTCTCGAGCGCCCATTTGCTGGCGTGGTACGCCCCTGCGCCTGGTGCGGTGAACGTACCGCCAATCGAACCGACGTTGATGATTCGTCCAGACTGGTGTTGGCGCATGGATGGCAAAACCAGTTGGGTCAGGCGCACCAGTCCAAACACGTTGGTTTCAAACTGATGCCGAAGTTGATCCATCTCGAGTTCTTCGATAGGTCCGTTCAAGCCGTAACCAGCGTTATTAACCAATACATCTATTTTGCCGTGACGCTCGAGAATCGTGGCAATGGCAGTTTGCATGGATGTCTCCAAGGTGACATCCAATTCGAGGATTTCGCAGCCAATATTTTGAAGTGGCGTCAGTGTCTCGAGGCGTCTTGAGGTGGCGTAGGTGATGCAATCGTTCTGAACGAATTGTTCGGCTGTGGCGCGTCCAATACCACTCGCCGCGCCTGTGATGAGCACAATTTTTTGCATAAAAACCTTTCTTATAAGTAAACATATGTTTACATAACAGAATCTAGCTCGAGAATCTACATTTGTCAACAAGTGTTTACAAATGTAGAATCAAGCTATGCCCGACCCGCGCCCACGCGATGCCAACGCCACTCGAGCGGGTATTTTGAGTGCCGCCAGAAGCTTATTCGCTCAAAATGGCTATGACGGCATCAGCCTGCGAGACATCGCCAACCAAGCCCAGTGCAACGTTGCGCTCATCTCGAGGTATTTTGGCAGCAAAGACGAACTCTTCCTCGAAGCTGTGTCAGAAGGCTTTAACCTGTCCGATATTGCCAATACAGACCGTCAGCATTTCGGCGAAAACCTTGCACGATACATTCTGTCCAAACGGCAACGCGGGGCGCTCGAGCCACTCCAAGCCTTGTTGCGTTCCACCAGCAATTCCACCGCCACAGCGCTGATGCAAGATATTCTCGAGACGCAATTTATAGCGCCACTTGCCACCTGGCTTGGCGGTGAGAACGCAAACCTTCGCGCCGCCACCGTCGCCGCAATCATCATTGGTGTTGCCACCACACGAGACGTGCTCGAGAGTCCAAGTTTTTTAAAATCGAGCCTCGAGAAAAGCGTGGAAACCATCGCGCCTTTGATTCAAGCTTTGGTCAACCCATAAATTAAAACTTTAGTCGAATTTGTAAAGCTCGAGATTGAACGCTTTTAAGTTTTATTTGCCTTCACCAACAACCAAGCTCGAACATCAAGCTCCTTGGCAAAATGCGCCACCGGCACAACATTGGGCAGCATAATTCCAATTTGTTGCGCCATCGTATTTTCGAGAATCTGCGCTTCACAAGCCTGCAACGACCAAGGTTGATGCAAAATATCCCCGCGATAAACCGTTCCTCGAGCATCAGAACTGAACAGGCAGTAACGTTCGGTCAACCAATGCTCGAG
>JANMUC010000336.1:0-1800 GCA_031391225.1 Deinococcales bacterium | reverse complement strand
GGGTGGCAGTTCCTTTGTGGGTGAGGTGTTGGAGTTCACGACGTTGTTTTTTAGTGAGTTTTACAAGGTAAGTCTTTTTAGGCATTACCTACCATACTCTTTAATCCGACGCTGCACTAATTGGTTCGTGGGGCATTTTCGGATATGGATTACGAGGCTTATTGGTTGTGGGTAGCTTTGTGTCTTTACCCATATGGATTGGGCGATTGCAAAGTCTTCCAGTGTTTTCCCAAAGTTCGGTTGGAGGCTGGTTACTTACGATAATTTCAATCGGATTGATGCTGATTGTGGCTATGCCACTTTGGAAATCATTTACTCCATATCCACGCCTACCAAAACCCATAGAACTTAGTTTTCCATTTGGTTCTGGAATGTACACTGTTGGTCAAGGCGGTGCTTCAGAAATACTGAACTATCATATGGCATACAAACCCGTTCGTTATGCACTTGATCTGACTAAGGTAGGACTTTTGGGAATGCGTGCTTTGGGACTGCTTCCCGCGAATCCCACTCGCTACGCAATCTTTGGCGACATTCTGTACAGTCCGTGCAACGGTGTTATCAGTGCGGCTCGAGGTGATTTTCCTGATTTCAATCCACCAGACTCAGACCCCAAACAACCACTCGGAAACCACATCATGATCCTTGTTGGCGATGTTAAAATTGTCATGGCACACCTCCAGAACGACAGTGTGCTTGTTAAGGTGGGTGACACTGTACAGCGTGGTCAAGCAATAGCCCGAATCGGGAATTCGGGCAACACAACAGAACCACATTTGCATATTCATGCCGAACGTGGCGGAACGCCAGATGGGTACGGTGATGGCGAGGGCATACCAATGCGGTTTGATGGTCGGTTACTGCGTCGAAATGATCTTGTGTACCGATCTCGAGCATTGTCATCTTAGGTATTTCCAAAGTAAAAGGGTATTAAATTTTAGAAAATCTCGAGAGGTTAAATTCTTGAATTTCGTTTTTGCTTGGCTTCATGGTTTACAGTTTGCAATTTCCCGAAATTTCGATTTCCTCGAGTTTCGACTCCAAAGTCAGCAAAATGTAAAGACTTCAGGTTGCATTTCATCCTCGAATAAGGATTAAGTCTTTCCCAGCGCCGTCTCGAGATCAGCCCAAAGATCATGCACATCCTCGAGTCCAACATGAATCCGCACGGTGTTTTCGGGAATCCCAAAATGATCGTAAGGGTTTAACGCGCCGCGATTCAGCAAGCCCAGCGTGATCGGAAACACCAAACTTTCGTGACCGCCCCAACTGACCCCGAGCTTAAAATACTCGAGCGAATTGATAAAGCGTTTGATGCCTTCACGGTCTGCCTTGAGTTCAAAACTCATCAAACCCGTTGTGCCGCCCAGTTTTTTGGCAAGGTCGGCTTGGGCAAAACTTTTCAAACCAGGGCAATTAACCTTAGCAACTTTTTCGTGTTGCTCGAGTCTTAAAGCAATCTTGAGCGCACTTTTTTGGTGTGCCTCGAGTCGTAAATTTAGGGTTCGCAAGCCGCGCAGCAGCAACCAACCTTCAAACGGCGAGAGCTTGCCGCCCAAAACGCTGTACTCGAGGCGGTTGATCTTTTCGATGTCTTCAGATTTGCCAATGATTATGCCCGCCACCGTGTCGCTATGCCCGCCCAAATACTTGGAAGCGCTGTGCACCACCATATCAATGCCGTGTTCTATCGGGCGTTGATACAAGGGCGTTGCCCAAGAATTATCAATGATCGTGTAAACGCCGTGCGCTCGAGCCATATCGGCAATCGCGCTTAAATCATGCAAGCGAAAAACCATG
>JANMUC010000310.1:0-2018 GCA_031391225.1 Deinococcales bacterium | reverse complement strand
CGGTGGCATTTATGGACTTGGATCGTTTTAAAGCCACCAACGACACCCTAGGACACGGCGTGGGCGATGCCCTGCTGGTGAAGGTCGCCAATCGTTTGCTCGGTTCGGTACGCACCGGTGACACGGTGGCACGCATGGGCGGCGACGAATTTACACTAATTTTAGACGACATTGGTTCACTCGAGGATGTCAACAAAGTCGCCCGAAAAGTGTTGCGGGCACTCATTCCAACCTTTCAAATTCACGGGCATGAACTCAACATTACGGGCAGCATCGGCGTGGCGGTGTATCCAAGTGACGGCACCAATGTCGAGACTTTACTCAAACACGCCGACACCGCCATGTACCGCGCCAAAGATTCTGGCAAGAACACCTTCAGGTTGTTCGCGCCGCGCATGGGCGATTTCGCCTCTGACCGACTGCATTTTGAAGCCCAACTGCGACACGCCCTAGAGCACCACGAGTTTCAACTGCATTACCAACCGCAATACCATCTGAATGATCCAAAACTGCACATAACCGGCATCCAAGCCCTGCTGCGTTGGCATCATCCGCAACTTGGGGACATTCCCCCGCAACGCTTTGTTCCGGTACTCGAGGATACCGATTTGATCGCGCCCGTTGGCGCTTGGGTTCTGCGCGAGGCATGCTTGAACGCCGTGCGCATTTCACAGCGTATCAAACGTCTAATCAGCGTGGCGGTCAACGTTTCCGCCGCTCAATTTCCACGCAGCGACTTCACGCTATTGATTGCCGAAGCCCTCGAGAACAGTGGCTTAAACCCGCAATTACTCGAGCTTGAACTGACCGAAAGCCTGATCATGCAAGATGTCGATGCCGCCGCCGAACGAATGCGCAAACTGAGAAACTTGGGCGTTAAACTTGCGATTGACGATTTTGGCACGGGTTACTCGAGCCTCAGTCACTTGCGCAGATTGCCTTTTGATGTTCTCAAAATTGATAAGTCTTTCATTGCCGACCTCGAGCAGGATGAAGCATTGGTCAAAAGCATTATTGAACTGGGACGCAACCTTGGTTTACAAGTAATTGCCGAAGGGATTGAAAACCAAAATCAAGCCGCACTGCTGCAAGAACTCGAGTGTGAACGCGGTCAAGGGTTTTTATGGTCTAAAGCCGTACCGTACAACGAATTGGTCAAGCTATTTGATGCCGATATGGCAAAGCAGACCTGAATCGCTCGAGTTTGGATTCACAATCTAAAATTTCATGGTTCTCGAGCGCTCAAAGGTGCATCTGGGAACGTTTCGTGAAAGAATCGCGTATGGTGTTGCAAGAGGAAAATGAATTCCTCCTGCTTAGCCAAACAAAAACTTGGCAAGCAATTGACCAGCAACCGTTAAAGGTTGACGGTTTATGCCCCAATGTCTTTTGAAAAACAACCACAAGGAGGAAACATATGGCATGGCTCGAGTGGTGGAATTTTTTATTTATTGCGCCACTGGGTGCAGGAATCATTTTGGCAGTACTGGTCGTATTTACTGGGGCTTTCTCGAGCGAGGGTGGCGGACATGGACACGGGGACACTGCTGACACAGCCGACCATGATGGGCATTTTGACGGCGATCATGGGAATTCCGATCATGGTAAAAGTTTTGACCTTCTGGGTTGGTTTGGCATCGGACGCGGTGTCAGCATCAGTGTGATGCTGCCGATTCTTTTGACTGGTTGGGGCTTAACTGGATTTTTGAGCAACCTGATTCTCGAGCCAACGCTGCGTTATCCTCAATTGTTTATGATCATCAGTGTCATCTTGGCTTTTCTTGGTTCGAGTTTTATAGGGCGAAATTTTGCTCAGGGTTTTATTCAGTTCGCCGATCAGAATCGCAAAACCAACATTCAAAGCGCAGAACTGGTAGGTTGTTCCGGTTCGAGCGTCTTTGAAATCAGCAAAGACGGTGGTGCAGCCAACATCAAAGACCCTTTCGGCAACATCCACCGTGTCAGCGTGATCAGTCATGGTGAAGCCATTCAAGCCAATAAAATTGTTCGGGTGCTCG
>JANMUC010000294.1:0-8782 GCA_031391225.1 Deinococcales bacterium | reverse complement strand
GGGAACAGTCAAGTCCAGAATGTCCAGAGCACGGGGAGCACTGCGGGAAAAGTTAGAGGCGTGGGGGTACAAGCCATGAAGCGCAATCAAGATTTAGAACTTGAGAACCTGCCACCTGAAGATGCGGCTTGGGCGGGATTTTTATCTAACGCTGCTAACCTGCGTGAAGTGGACGAGAACGCCGCACCCAAAGTCTTAAACGCCTTAAAACTCGAGCGTGAAACCGATCCGACTTGGGCGAATTACCTCTCGAGCGGCGCGGTCTTGCGACCCGTAGATTATGCCAGCGTCAAACCCGCGCTCCAAGCCGTCAAACTCGAGCGAACCCGAGCCAGAAAAGTCTTGCGTTTGAACATCATGAAGTTCGTGACCGCGAGCGCGGCGGTGGCAGCCGTGATGATTGGCGTTCTTGTTTTCCGACCTGCCAGCAACGATGCCGACCCCACCGAGGCATTCACCGCCTACCAGGAAGCCAGTCAGGGTTGGTAATGATGCGCGTTTCTCGAGTGCTTGCTGTTTTACTGCTTGCGGGTGTGGCGTTCGCGCAAAACATTCCTGTCATGCCTAAAAACCCATTGAATTATTTGTTGCGGTCATTGCAAACTGAAGCGGGCGTAAACTTAAAAGGTGTGGTGCAAGAAAACGTGATTTTCCCACCGCGCAAAGAACCCGATCAAACCAAAGAAAACCTACCCGCACCACCACCAATCAACCCCAATTTACTGCGTGAAAATTTTAACTCGAGCATCCAGACAGGCGAGCAAATTGCGGGACGCAACACTTGGAAAATCACACTGTCGCCCAAAAATCACGACGCCCCCACCATCAATTACTGGATTGACCGTGAATGGAACGTGCGATTGGCGCTCGAGGAACGGGACTTTAACAACACCATCACCACCCAAGCCCGTTTTACGAGCTTAGATGGCAAACCAAAAAATCGCAATGACGGACGCAAGCTGGGTAAACTCGAGTTCAAACCAAAGCTCGAGGCGTTCTTGCAAAAAACCGTCGGTGACATTGCCCTGCCTGAAGGCTTCAGAATTTTTGTCCTAAAAACCCGCACTGTAGGTAAAGACAACCTACCCGCATTCGAGGTGCGAGCCAGCAACGGTCTGAGCGTTTTGGTGATCGTCTTTTCACCCATCAACACTCGAGCCACACCCAAACTCGCCAGTCGTAAATTGCTCACTAAAAATGCGAATGCCTGGGTTTGGGTGATTGGAAACCTGCCCGAAGCGCAATTGCAACGCACCGCGAACAGCATTGTCAATCCGCTGGATTTAAGTGTTTTGTTGGTGAAATTTAACGAACAAAATCCGAAGTGATTCATGCTAACAATACTCTGAAATTTTTCCTCACAGCCTCAAGATTTCACTGTCGCTGAGGGCGCAGCAAGCTTCTTCTTGATCCCAAAACGCACCTTCGGGCGGGATCGCTTGACCATAAAATGCACCTGTCTTGATCCCAAACATGCACCTTCTTGCCCCTCACAGCAGCACCTTACGGGCTTGGGGCGCTGACGGGCTAGATCGCTAGCGGGCATGGTCGCTTCTTCCGCAAGGAGAAGGAAAAACCTCGAGCTAAACGTGTAAAAAACCTAAACTCCCCTCTCCCGCTGGCGAGAGTAAGGGTCGGGGATGAGGGTGGACAGCACAATCACTGATTTTTAAAATTCAGAATCAAAACTCGAGCAAAGCCTCACAACTTCAGCAATGCCTCTTTCGTCAAGCGTTCCCCCGCAGCCGCCAAGGTTTCTCGAGTTTTACAGAACGCCAACCTTAAGGCTTTTGGGGCAAGGTGGGCATGGTCGCTCGAGTAAAACATTTGCATGGGCATGGCGGCAACACCAATTTCTGTGACGAATCGTTTGGCGAGGTCGTTCGTGTCGCTCGAGAATCGGCTGGTGTCGGCGTTGATAAAGTACCCGCCGTCGGGTTGCCAAAACTCGAGTCCCGCATCAAGCAAGATTTTGGCGAGTAGATCACGACGCTCGAACATTTGGGTTTGAAAACTCGAGAAATAATTGTTGGTTTTTGTTTGCTCAAGGGCGATGGCGATGGCTTCCTGCACGGGTGTCGCGGCGGCGAACGGAACCCATTGCGCCCCGCGCCTGATGGCGGCGGAAATGCTGGGACTGGCAATTGCCCAACCAATGCGCCAGCCTGTGACCGAGAACATTTTTCCAGCCGAACCTATCGTGATGGTGCGTTCGCGCATTTCGGGCAGACTGGCAATGCAAATGTGGTTCACGCCGTACACCAGTCGGTCATAGGCTTCGTCACTTAAAACGTAAAAATCAAACTCGAGCGCCAATGCAGCAATTCCCTCGAGTTCGATTTGAGTAAACACTTTGCCTGTGGGGTTGTTGGGCGTGTTTAAAATCAAAATTTTGGTTTGACTCGAGCACAATGCCCGCAGTTTCTCGAGGTTGAGCGCAAAATTGTTCTCGCTCTCGAGTGGCAAGTATTTGGCAATTCCCCCCGACAGCGAAACTTGCGGCGCGTACATGTCATACGTCGGCTCGAGAATAATTGCTTCATCTCCAGGTTCGAGCAGCGCTTGAATGCTCGAGTACATGGCTTGGGTTGCACCAACGGCGATGGTGACTTCCGATTCTGGGTCGGGCGCAAAACCAAGATTCTCTGCCAGCGTTTCACTCACCGCGCGTTGCAACCTGGCGTGACCGCGTGGTGGGGCGTATTGATGTAAATTGCTCGAGAAGGCTTGCTGCGCGGCTGCCAGCACAAATTCTGGCGGGGCAAAATCTGGAAAGCCCTGCCCCAAATTGACCGCACCATGCTCGAGTGCCAGCGCGGTCATGGCAGCAAAAGGGCTGGGGGCAAAGTGTGCAACTCGAGATGCTAAGGGTTTCATTGCGGTTTAAAGCATAACCCAGCAAAGATTATTCGTTTGGATGCTTGAGGTTCTCAAAAATGTGCAGCGCAGCTTCGACAACGCTTGGGTCAAATTGCAATCCCGATTGGCGTTTGATTTCCTCGAGTGACTGTTCTTTGCTCCATGCGGTTTTGTAGGGACGAGTTTGCATCAAGGCGTCAAAAACATCGGCAACGGCAACAATGCGACCAAACAATGGGATGTTTTCATGGGCTAAATCCTTCGGATAGCCAGTTCCGTTCCAGCGTTCATGGTGAGTTACAGCGATTTGTTCGGCGGCTTGGAGTATTTTAGATGTTCCGCCCGACAGAATACGTTGTCCGATTAGGGTGTGGGTTTGCATAAAGTGGCGTTCTTCGGGAGTAAAAACATTTGGTTTAAGTAAGATTGAATCTGGAATGCCAATCTTTCCGATGTCGTGTAGACGCGCCGCCTGCCGTAGCAATTCAACGTTTTCATGATCTAACCCAAGTTTCTGGGCAATCAGTGCGGAATACTCTCCGACGCGTTCAGCATGGTTTCCTGTGACATCATCACGGTACTCGGCGGCAATTGAAAGCCTCTCAATCATTTCAAGTTGAGCTTGCTCGAGTTGCACAGTGCGTTCAAAAACTTCGCTTTCGGCTTTTTCTTTGGCTTTTTTGGCGGCAACATTGCCAAGGCGATACAGTGCATTTTCGTGACGTGACCGTTCAAGCTCGAGTTGCGCAGCAAGACTTTGCACCTGCTGATCTGTACGTTCCTTGGCAATTTCTTGTTCGGAAAGCAGTTGTTGTTTTAAGTGAAAAATGGTCTTATCTGGTTGTTGCAGCGTTTCGTAAACTTGTGCCAGCAATTCATGGGTTTTAGCAACCGATTTCTTGCGACCAACTTTGAGAGACAACCTCATGGCGTGCTCGAGATGATCTCGAGCTTGGGTTGAGTCGCTCAGCAGTAAGTATTCCAACCCGATGTTTAACCGCGAATCAATTTCGCATTCAATATCACCTATCGTGATTGAAAGCTCAATGGCTTTTAAGTGTTGTTCAATGGCTGTTGAAATATTTCCTTGAGCTTGAAAGGCTTGTCCTAAACTGTCCAAGGCTCGAGTTTCGAGTTGCAAAAGGTTATGACTTCGTGCCAGTTCTAAAGCCTCGTATAAGGTTTCTAAAGCAGTTTGATGATTTGCAAGTTTGCTTTGTACACTTCCAGCATTTACCAAAGCGTTGCATTGCATGGATGTGTGGTTGATTTCGTTGGCGACTTCCAAGCTTTTGCCGTAAAACTCGAGCGCCCTTTGATATTCGTTCAGTTCTTGATAGACCACACCAATATTCAGTAAGCAAATACCTTCAGTACGTTTGTCACTTTGGTTTTGCTGGGTCAGTTTTAAGGCTTTAAAAAAGTTTTTAATGGCTTTGGGAAATTCGGCAAGCTCGATGTACTGCAAACCAATATTGATGATGGTTTTGGCGGCAGAACGAGGGTCTGAAAATGTGGATTGAATTTTGAGGGCTTTATGCAAATGCGTTAATGATCTCTGGTATTCGCCTCTGGCATAGTATACGCTGGCAATGCCATTCAACGCAGCAGCTTGTGTTTCGGGTTTGAATAATTTCTCGGCAAGGTTGACACTTTCACGAAAATCGTTCAGGGCTTGTCTAAAGTTTCCTAACCTGCGAAAAGTTTTACCAAGCAACATGTAAATCTCGAGTTCAAGTTCAGAAAAGTTTCCCAGTTTGGCTTGTGCCAGGGCTTGAATCAACGTTTCGTTGGCTTCTAAATTCTGATCTTGATTCAGTTCAGCTTCGCCCTGAATCAAAAGTGCCAGGATACTGATTTCTGGGTTTGATGATCCTAAACCAATGGCATAATGCACTTGCTCTAAACTGATTTGCGGGTTTTTGATCAGGTTGTCTTTGGCAATTTGCAACAATTGCCAAGCCTGTTCAGTTATTTTACTCTCCGCTTCAGAAGTTACACTTGGCATAATTGGCTAGGGTTGTACAACCGAGTCTAAAAAGGCTTTGACATCCAATCTTCCTCGACCCAGTTGCTTGTAAATTAGGGTTTGCAAGACTGGTGCGCTGTGGATCATGAGTTCCTCGACCAAGCTGTTTTTACTGATGCTTGATTTTAATTTCTGGGCAAGTGCCAATGCCAGAGCACCCGAAATCATCGGTGTAGCTTGTGAAGTACCAGACCATGCCGCCAATCGATTTTCTGGTGCGGGTCCAAAAATCATGCTGCCAGGGGCTGCAACTTCGACTTGCCAACCGTAATTGGAAAAGCTCGAGCGGTAATCATTGGCTTCGACACTGCCCACACTGACCCGTTCAACCCGTTCGTAAGCGCGGTTTCCTGGGTAATTGACTTTAGAACTGTTGTCATTGCCCGCAGATGTGACCACAAAAATACCCAAATTGCTGGCATGGTTGATGGCGTTGTTGACGATCAATGAATAACCAGAGGTTCCTAAGCTAAGGTTAATGACGTTTGCACCTTTGCTGATCGCCCATTCGATTGCGGCTGCCACGTTCAGAATCCGTCCTTCTCCAGCCGAATTTAAAACCCGAAGTGGTAGTATGGTTGCTTTGGGCGCTATTTGTCGGATGATGCCTGCGACATTTGTACCGTGTCCATAACCACCCATACCCATTGTGCCTTCTTCTTGTGGGACGGCATCGTTACCAACGAAATCCCATTGTTCATTGGCTGGGGCAAGAATCCCAGCAAATGCAGAATGTGTTAAATCGATTCCAGTGTCAATAATGGCAACTTTGATGCCTGCGCCAAGGTTGGGGGCAATGGTTTGACCCGCTTGAAGTCTGATTTGTTGCCAGGTCGAGGTATTTTCTGGCACGGCTTGGTACATTCCATCTGCCCACATGCCCGAACGTCCGTCTGCCCACATGCCCGAGCGTCCGTCTGCCCACATGCCCGAACTTCCGTTCATGACCGCAGGGCTTCCACCGCCAACAAATGATGTGGTGTTGGTTTCAGTTTGCACATCTGTTGGCAAGTTTTTTGCCGCAGTTTGAGTAAAGCCCAGCACTGCATATTTCTGGCTTGGTTGCCAGTTCACCACTGTACCTTTTAAACGCTTTTCCAAGCTGGCTATCGTATCAACATTTTGCAGTGACAATGTACCGATCACGTCTGGGTTTGGGTATTTTGTGGTTAAAGGAATCGTTTCGTCGAAAGAATCAACGACTTGTTGATTCCCGCAACCCACCAATAGCCCGACCAAGCTAAGGCAAACCAATGTGGTGACTTGGTGAAGCAACACTGGCTTTGGTGAGTGGAAACACATTGTTGCAGTATGGGGTTTTGAACATCACAAAAATCTTACGTTAGGCTTTGGAAAGTTACTTTTATAAACCTTATCTTTAAGTATCGGGTGTTCATCATGGTCATACTCAACCACATTGGAACAAAACCCGTTTCTCGAGCATCAAAAATTTGATGCTCAGATTCCACAAGTCAGTTTTGGTAAGCTCAATTGGATTTCTGATGCCAGACCTGACGACCACCTCAAGCCTCGAGCTTTCATTGCTTGGCGCTGTCCGTGTACGGGTAAACGGTTTGGATGTGAGTCTTGCCACGCGCAAAGCCCTGGCGTTGCTGGCGTTTCTGGCGCTCGAGGGGGCTACTTCACGTTCCAAACTGGCAGATTTGCTCTGGTCGGACATGGATGAAGATGCCGCGCGGAACAATTTACGCAAAGAGGTTTTCAGGTTGCGCGAGACGGCATTGCGAGATTATCTCGAGGTCAGCGCTTCAAGTCTGGCACTCAAAAACGTAGAACTTGATGTGCAAACGTTTCTCGAGGCTGAAGATGATTTGGCGCTCGAAGTTTACCAAGGTGATTTTTTAACGGGCGTGGACATTTCTGGCGCGAGTGCTTTTGAAGATTGGCTCGAGACAAAACGCGAGTTGTTCAAAAACACGCTTGCGCGTTTACTTGCTGCTCGAGCCGTCAAACTCGAGGCGTTGGGTGATTTACGCGCCGCACTCGAAATACGTCTCAGGTTGCTCGAGACTGATCCACTTCAAGAATCCTTTCACCGTGAGATCATGCGCCTACATTGGCGTTTGGGCGAACGCGCCCCTGCACTGGCGCGGTTTGAGATTTTGGAACGCACCCTCGAGCAAGAATTGGGTTTAAAACCATTGCCTGAAACCTTGACGCTGCTGCGGAACATCGAAACCAGCAATTCTGCCCAACCCGAACTCGAGCAAACCTCCGCCACCGTTCGGACGCCAGCGTTGCACCGTCCACCGTTCATTGGGCGCGATGACGAATGGAATTGGCTCGAGGGCAAAACACAAGGTTTGGTGCTGGTCAAAGGCGAGGCAGGCATCGGCAAAAGCCGTTTGATCGAAGATTTCGCTCGAATGCACGGTCAAACCCTGACCTTGCGAGGCTTTGAAAGTGCTGCCAGCACCCCGTTTTACCCTGTGGCTGAAACCTTGCGCTGGTTGCTCGAGACAGAACAACTCGAGCTTGAGAACCTCGAGCCAGTTTGGAAACGTGAGGCTGCGCGGCTGGTACCAGAATTTGACGCTGGACGCGACAGCAACACCCTACCCTCGAGTGAAGGACGCGCACGGCTTATTGAAGGTTTGTTTCAAATGCTGATCGCCGCTTTGCCACCTGGCAGCGTTTTGATTCTGGATGACTTGCACTGGTTTGACGCCTCCAGCCTCGAGTTGATCGCCCATGTGATTCGGCGTGCCGCAAACCAAATTCGCATTATTGCCAGTGCCCGAGTACTCGAGTTAAGTGACAATAAAGCAGCCAAAACCGTGTTGATCAGCCTCGAGCGTGACGGTTTGCTTTCACAACTCGAGTTGCCCACTTTCAATCAAAGCGAGATGCTCAGCTTGGTGCAAGCCCTGTCGGGCGGACGCGCCCAATTGTTCAGCCAGCGACTTCATCAAGCCACGGGCGGCAATGCCCTGTTTGCACTCGAGACGCTGCGCGGTCTGTTTGAGAATCAAGTATTGCATCAAAACGATGACGGCACTTGGGCAAGCCCGTTTGACACCGCCACAGAGGATTACACCGAACTGCCCATCCCACCCAATGTGCGCGACTTGGTGCTGTCCAGACTCGAGCGACTTGGACCTGCCTGTACGCGCTTGCTCGAGGCAGCCAGCCTTGCCTTTGAACCATTTGAAGCCAACTGGCTCGAGGGGGCAACCGCGCTGTCCGAATGGGAGAACCTTGAAAGCCTCGAGCGTGCGATTCAAGCCACGGTTCTGATTCCCGAAGGTTCAGGCTACCGTTTTGGACATGACCTGACCAGGCGGGCGTTAAAAGACACCCTTAGCGCTGAACGAAGCCGTCTGATTCATCGCAAATTCGCGCACAACCTGATGCAAGAAAACACCAACCCCGCCCAAATTGCCGAACATCTCGAGGGTGGTGATCGGAAACGCGAAGCCATTGCGTGGCGCATCAAAGCCGCCCAAGCCGCCCAAGCCGTGTTCGCCCATTATGAAGCTCGAGCACAATACCAACGGGCGCTCGAGCTTCAACCCGACACTCAGACCGCATTCGCAGTGCATAAAGCCTTATCCGAACTCGAACTAACCCTAATGAACCTCGACGGACTCGAGCAACACGCCAAAGCCATGCTCAAACTGGCGACAGGCGACAGCAAACTCGAGACTGAAGCCCGTTTGATGCTCGCCCGACACGGCATTTACAAAGGACAGTACGCCAACGCCCTCGAGCAAGCCGAACACGCCCACAAGTTGACCGGCAAAACTGGCGCTTACGCCTCCGAAAGCCTGCTGTTGGGCGGCACGGCACTGGTTGGCTGCGGACGTTTGGGTAATGCCGAAACGCGTTTACTGAACGGTTTAAAACTCGAGAAACAAGCCAACAGCGAAATGT
>JANMUC010000299.1:0-2879 GCA_031391225.1 Deinococcales bacterium | reverse complement strand
GTTTGTAATTCAGTCACAACCCGTTCAAGACGTTCTATTCTCGCGTCTCGAGGGTCGATGGTGGACTGACTCATGGGGTGCATGTTACCTCAAACAGTACAGGACGGCGAATCAATTACGCTGCCTCGAGCATCGTGCATCAAAACCTCGTGAATTTCGCGCAGCAAACGGTTTGAAAGTGGGAATCCACCACGGATACGCGCCAAACCGTGATTCATGGCGGCGACATACCTCGAGACTTCCTGAACATCACCCAGTGGAACACCAGGCATTTGATCGCTTTCAAACAGCAGTAAATCCGAGAGTGAGCTTTGTGTTCCTTCAATCTGGCTGGACAGTGTGGCTTCTTTTCGCACGTACAAATAAATAAACAAAGACACGTCAGGCAGCAGGCTTGCCAGACCATCAAGCCGCCCAAGCGCGATATTGGCTTGCTCGAGAAGATGCTCGAGGTGTGGTGTCCAAACAATGGCGGGTTGAGGTGGAAGTGCTGCGGGAACGTAAGCGCGGATGGTTTCGCCTGTTATTGTTCGGGTTTCGAAAGTGCCAAGGCGGGTTGATTTGGTCATGGTATTTTCCTTGCCTCCACTAACTCCGAACGCTATTTTACTTTTAATACCAAAAATAAAATAGTGATTCGAGTCAAAACCACTTTGAAAATTCAAACCTTACATCAATCTGCCTCGAGACATGCTGATGTTCGAGGTTGGACAAGGGAAAGAGAACCTCGAGATACGGTTAGACACGAAAAAACTCTATTTCCCTGTCCTCAACAATACAATCCCAGGCTTTTAGTCCTCCCCTGATTTTAGGGGAGGTGGCGAGGAGCGCAGCGACGAGACGGAGGGGTCGTGCGGCACGAATCCGACGACTGCGTGTTGCACGACCCCCCGCCGCAATGACTGTTCATGCTTGAGTCAAACAAATTCCAGGAATTCTTTTACAAGCGGCGACCCCCTACTTCGCAGGGAGTACACCATTCTGTGGCATCTCGAGGGACATTATTGGGTTTTTAAGATGCTTAAATTTCAGTGATCCAAGGGTTTAGTGTCGTCACAGAAAGCATTGCCACATCTTGGGTGTTTCGAGTTACCAAAATCAAACCGTGATGCGTTGCCGTTGCCGCCAGCATTGAATCCATTAAAGGCGGTGTGAAACCAGTCGCCACCGCTCGAGCGTATTGTTCGCCCCAAACCCGAAAAACCCCTTCGGTCAACGGCAAGATTCGACCTTCAAAATTTGGGATTAAGTCATTCTCGAGCCAGGTTTCTAGCTGTTTGCCGCGTTTGCTGCCGTTTTGTTTGGTGATGCCGCGCACGATCTCACCGATGGTCACAACCGAAAGGTACATGCTGCTGGTCGGTGTGGATTGCATCCAAGCCAGCACTTGCGGGTCGGGTTCGGGTTTCATGCCTTCACTGATAACGTTCGTGTCCAGCAAGTAACCCAAAACATCAGGGGCTTGATCGTTCACAAGTCAATCTCTCGAGCGGGACTGGAATCGCGCTCGAACAGGTCTTCAATGCTGCGTGGTGCGGTTTTTAAGACATCCCAAAGACTTTGAGTGCCTGCAATTTTGGAATGTTTCAGTTGATGCGCCGCGATGATGTACACGGCAGGTTGTCCGTGTTTTGTGACCAGTTGCGTTTCGCCATTTTGAGCACGTTCGACCAGTTCGCTAAAGTGCGCTCGTGCTTGCTCGAGCTTCCAGGTGGTGGGCATGATGACCTCTTTTCTGTACAGAATATTAGCATAATTTGCAAATAACTGTACATTTTGAGGAAAACTCGAGCTTGGGGGTTTATTGTCTTGCGACTCGAGAATTGTGGGTTGAAAATGGGAACGAAAGTTCGAGGTGCAGAAAGGTTTATTTCTTTTTCTTTTTGGTAGCTCGAGCCTGTTCAGTATAGACTTTTCGATCAATCTGATTTTTCTGAATTAAATTTTCGAGATGTTGTAACTTAGCTTCGATTTGATCAAGCTGAGACAACTGCTTTTCTCTGGTGCGTGGTCTGAATGGAGTTACTGTAAACCACCAAAGAAATGCTCCAGATAAAATTATTCCACAAAAAGCCTCCACTCCGATCCACCATCGCATATTGTCTGTTAATGGAAGAATGTCTCCATATCCTGTTGTAGTTATTGTTACTGCACTAAAATAGAGCATTCGATTTAGTGAATTTATTTCTCCTGGACTTCCATCGAGTGCGCTTAGATAAACTTGTACTAAATACAAAGTATCATTACTGATTGGAGAATAGTAACCTTTTTTTATTTTGTCATAAAAAGATAATTTTAAATATTTGTTAAATAAATCAGTATTTATTAGCTTATTCCACTTTCGATTAGAGAAAATATTAAATTGTCCTTTATTTTTATTTGCAAAATTTGAATTAAATTTATCAATAAATTCTAAATTTAAAAAATTTTCTTTAGTAAAACTAAAAAGATAAGCCTTTTTATTGACTTTACTAAACTCTATGCTTATTTCTAATTCTTGAATTGAATTGTGATTTGATAATAAATCATTGCTGTATATATCAAAATTAACAGAATATAAAAAATGTAAATTTAATTTATTATTATCAAAACTAGTATTAGTTACACTAAAAGGATTTATTGATTTTACCAACACTTTTTTGTTTTGATATTCAATTTTTTTCACTTTACTTGAGGCATACATAAGCATCTGCTTTTCAATATCCGAAGAAATTTTGGAAAGCAATTTTGACACTTCTGGTTCTTTTACTGCATTTGCTATATAAAATTCATATTTATGTTCATTATAGAGAACCGCATGTTCATACCAGTAAATCCGCAACTCGAGAACCTCGAAAAAAAGATTGAATTAAACTCGGTAACTTTATAACCTCTAACCA
>JANMUC010000274.1:0-14375 GCA_031391225.1 Deinococcales bacterium | reverse complement strand
TTTTAACTTCAGTAAAGGTATATATTCGCAACTCGAGCGGATGTGTTTCAACTTCAGTGCCAGTGTGAAAGTGTTTGAAGCCGCGCATCACGCCTGTAATTGGATCAAACTGAGCAATGGTTTTGTGCCAAGCCTTGGGTTGACTAGGCTTGCGAATAAAATGGCGCAACCAGGCACTTAACTTGCCCAATTGTTGACGAA
The DNA here is from genome assembly GCA_031391225.1 of Deinococcales bacterium. GTDB lineage: Bacteria > Deinococcota > Deinococci > Deinococcales > JAAFIG01 > JANXTZ01. Next base: position 14,174 of record JANMUC010000274.1, on the reverse strand, counting down.
CCCTCAACATTCGACCAAAAACCCGATGCTGCTGTATTAACCTGTTGTGCACAATAAAGAACGGATTGTGCGAGTCGAGCAAAAAACGCCCGCCAGGTTTTAGGGCGTGGTAAATTCCTTGAAAGATATTTAAGTGGGTTTGATCGTCCCAGTAGAAAATTGAATTGTAAAAACTGAAAACCGCGTCAAATTCCTGTTGATAATTTAAATTTCGCATGTCACCAAGTACAAATTGAGCTTTCAAATCAACTCCAGAAGCTCGAGCTTGTTCGATTGCCACAACGCTAGCATCCAAGCCTGTCACGTGTTCAAAGCCTTGTCTTGCCAGTTCAAGGCTGTGCCGCCCATGCCCGCAAGCCAAATCCAGAATCTGGTCTGAAGGTTTTAACTCGAGCAACTTGATGGCAAGGCGGCATTCATGGCGCGTGAGCTGAGCGTGCAAGCCCAAACCCTCGGTTTTGATGTAAGCGCGGTCAAAGAGTTTTTGCGTCCAATCTGACATGCGGTATTTTGACACCAAATGATTTTTTGGCGCAATCAAGCGCGGTCATAAAACCTCGAGAATGGCAAGCAGCAAGAACTTTTAGCGCCCTATAGCACCTTGCACAATGTTTGACGCGAAGCGATTCCGCCCGAAGCGCCCAAGCCCGTGAGGTGCTGCTTTAAGGGTCAAGAAGCGACCCAAGCCCGTCAGCGATGCCGCCCGTCAGGTGCATTTTGGCATCAAGAAGGTGCTGCTTTAGGGGTCAAGAAGCGACCCAAGCCTGTGAGGTGCTGCTTTAAGGGTCAAGAAGCGCGTCAACGGATATGAAAACCGCTGTTGATGTCTTCTTTGGCAATCGCTTCGTACAATGGGTTTCGGAGGTCAACATGAAAGTATCTCGAGCACTGTTGGGACTGGGTTGTGCTGCAATTCTCGGTGTGGCATTTGCCCAGAGTATCAAACAAACTTCGGTTTCCCTGAGTGATAAAACCTTGAAGCTCAACAGCGTGGTGGTCAAAGGCGAAACCTATGTTTCATTAACGCAATTGAAAGCCGCTTTTCCGGTGGTAAAAGGCGGTGCCAACCAAGTGGCGGCGAGTGCTGGTTGCACCAATCAAATGCTGTTTAACGGAGCTTGGCGTTTTCGGGTGCAGAAATTTGCCTACAGTACCGAAAAAGCAGCTTGGGTCTTGACGGTCGAATTGCGCAATGCCATGAACCGTACCGCCCATGCGTACAGCAGCGGCTCACAGGGACTTGGCGAGGACATCACGTTAACCTTGGCTTCGGGCAATACCTTAAACATGGGAAATGGGGCTATGTTACAAGCTCAAGACAACCTGATTCTCAAAGACTTAGCTCCTGGGGCTGGAGTGGTGACCACGCTCGAGTTTGGTGCCGATTCTGATGCGGACAAACCCACGAAATTCTTATGGGCGATGACGGCTGCGAACAATTTCGACAAAGCGCCACTTGCCAAAGACGCGGCGTTTCGAATTGATTTGACGTGTGCGAAATAATTGAATCTCGAGCATCAAAGCCAAATCCTGAAATGTAAAAACCCGCTCACGGCGGGTTTTTCTTTGGTGGAGCTGAGCGGGTTCGAACCGCTGACCTTCTGAATGCCATTCAGACGCGCTCCCAACTGCGCCACAGCCCCGAAACTTGGGATGCTCGAGGGTTTAAGCCCTAAGCCGAGAAAGGATAGCACAAGGTTTTGACAAGTGCAAGAACGTTGCTCGAGTTTCACGAAAAATCCTCTCGTGAATGGCACGAGAGGATTTTGGGGAGAAGGGTACTTCAGATTTTGTGATTATCGTTTTGGTCCCATTCCACCTCCGCGCCCGCCGAAGTGCAAACCAAAATTCGGTTCAGCTTCAGCGTTCTTGTAGATTTGATCACTTTGGGCTTGGGTCAGGCTGCCCGCTTTGACGGCGGCTGCCAATTGGGTTTTTAAGCTTGCCAGCACCGCGTTTTTGACCGTCTCGAGGCTGACTTTTTGGGCTGTTGCAATCTCGGTCAGGGTTTTGCCGCTGCGCAGTTCGGTATCGAGTTGCGTGATGCTGAGGTTGAGGGCTTTGGCGGCAGTCTCGAGCAGCGAAACTTGGCTGATGCCTGCACCCATTTTGCCGCCCATCATGCCAGCACCGCCGTCACGTCCGCCCATGCCCATGCCAGAAGCGCCACCGCGTCCACCCATGCCCATAGCGCCACCATCACGTCCGCCACGTCCCCAGACGCCCAAGCCACCCTGTGCAATTTTGGCTTTGAGTTGTGTGGCTTGGTCTTTGGTGATGTCCTGGTTTTTTAACTGCTCGTCCACGGTGGCGTTGCCTGCCGTTTTGATCGCAGCCTCGAGCTTGGCTTGGTCAATGCCCAGTGCCGCCGCGAGTTTTTGCACAAAGACTTTCGAGTAATCCAAGGCTTGTGCGACTGCGCTTGGCGTGCCAGTGGTTTGTGCCATGACCATGTTGTACGTCAGGGGTGTACCGATAAGGGCGATGGCTGCAAGTCCGATTTTCAAGTTCTTGTTCATGATGTTCTCCTTTTGGAACGCAGTCTTGCGCTCACAGATTCAAATTAGCTCGAGTTGGTAACTGCTGGGTTACATGGCTTGTTACCAGTTTGTAACCGTGTCAAACAAAAAAACTGGAATGGGTTTGAAGCCATTCCAGTGCAGCAATGCTCGAGTTTTAAAACTTAGCCCAGGTTCAGACCAATATCGAATGTTGCGGCATAACCCGTACCGTCTTTTTTGGTGTCAAGTAGAAGTTGGCTGCCACCGTTGCGGTAAATACCGTCGGCAGCATTGCGGGTGTTTCGTGCGCCCCTGGCGTTATAAGGCGCGGTCTTAAACACCGTGTCGGTGAAGTTATCGTCAAAAAACAATTGCGAAGTAAATTCCTTTTGGTTGCTGCCCGTGCCGTGCCGAATTTTAAAATGAATGTGCACGGTTCTACCAGGGTACCAACCAGGGTAAATCGTCAAGAACGAGGCGACCCCTTTTGCGTCGCTGATTTGATGCCCGCGCAAGAATTTTTGTCCCACCGCGCCTTGCACGTCGCTGTACGTGCCGCTGGCATCGCATTGCCAAATATCAACCATTGCGTCTTTCAAGGGGGCGCAACCTTTGCTCCCGACGCTCGAGACCAGAAAAGTCAAACGCAAGGCTGCGCCCGGACGAACGCTTTTGGTGGCTGGGTCGCTGCGAACGTCGCTGCGGTTAAGCTTCTCGTCCACAAAAAACGGACCTTCGGTCATGGCTGGTCGCACGATGCAGGACGGCAGTGCGCTGCTCGAGTTGCTGGTCTGAGCGTTCGTGCCCGCCAGTTTGCCTGCCGCCAGCAACGTTCCCGCGCCTGCTGCGCCGCCGAACAATCGCAGGGCGGTGCGTCTCGAGATCAATGATCCCACCATTTCGTCGTCGTTGTTTTCGTGGTTGTCTTCAACAATCTCAAATTTCTTCATAAAATCCTCCTGGCTCGAGTTCGCTCGAGAACTGAAAAAAGGTTAAAGATTTTTGGTAACGGGTCGGTAACAGTCAGTTGTTACTCGGGTGTTACCAGTTTGCGTTAGTCTGGATTGTATGCGTGTTTTACTTGTCGAAGATGAACCAGCCATTGCCATGCCCTTGCAACGAGCCTTGAAAGCCCAGGGACTCGAGGTGCGTTTTGCTGGAGACGTGGAATCTGCGCGTGAATTGATGCTCGAGCTGGAATCAGATTTAATGATTCTCGATGTTCGGTTGCACGAGTACGAAGACGGCGGTTTTATGTTGGCGCAGGAGGCTCGAGAGGCAGGTTTTAAGGGCAGTATTTTGTTTTTAACCGCCAGGGATACGCTGCCCGACAGGGTTCAAGGTCTTGACGGTGGCGGCGATGATTATGTCGTCAAACCCTTCGAGTTGCTCGAGGTCATGGCACGGGTGCGGGCACTGTTGCGCCGCCCAACCGAAGCCCGTTCGACCCAATTGAGGTTCGGTGCGCTCGAGATTGATTTAACGCGTCAAGAGGTGCGGCTTGCTGGGATCAGGCTCGAGTTGAGCACCCGAGAATTCTCGCTTCTCGAGCGTCTGGCGCTGTCGCCTTCAAAAATTTTTTCTGCCGAGGAGCTGCTCGATGCGGTCTGGGGTGAAGCCGCCTCGTCGGTCAGTGTGGTCAAGGTGACCGTGTATCGCCTGCGCGAAAAATTGGCGGCGGATGTGGTGCGCAGTTTCAAGAATGGTTATCAAATGGGTGAGGTTTCATGAGTTTAAGGCTTCGTTTAGCCGTGTTCATCGGTGTTTTGGTTGCCCTGGCGGTTTTGGCGCAGGGGGTCGTGGGTTATCAGCGTTTTGAACGCCTCGGGCTGACTGAGGTCGATCAGTCATTGTTAAACTATTTTGATGACATTACCCGTCGTCCGATGATGGGACCCAAAGGCGGACGCTTTGGCGATCATTCCGACAATAACCAGTCCTCACCTCCGCCAATCATGTTTCGCAACCTCGAGACACGCAATCGGTTGCTGAGGGTGCGTTTATTGCAAAATGACACTCTGATTGCCACGGTGGGTGACGCGTTTCCAAACCAGATTCAGATTCCAAAAAATTCTATGTTAACGATTGGTCAGTGGCGTGCCGCCAGCCGCGATTTGGGCGAATTGCTGCGGGTTGAAGCGGTCATCAATTTGGAAGATCAACAGCGCGGCGTGCGAAATTATTTGCAATCACTCTTTTTGACCGTGCCGCTCTTTTCTTTGCTGGGCGCGTTTGCCGCCTGGTTGTTCAGCGCCGCCGCCCTCAAACCGCTCGAGAATCTCATTGGCATAACCCAGCACGTTGCCGATTCTGGCGACTTGACGCAGCGCGTGCCGCAGCGTCAAGGTACGGGTGAACTCGAGCGTTTGACCCGAATGTTCAACCAGATGCTCGAGCGGCTGCAAGGTTTTAGGGAACGCGAGATTGGCTTTACCCGCACCGCCGCGCACGAGTTCCGCACGCCATTAACCGCCATGCGGGCGCAGTTGGATGCGCAACGCGAGGGTTGGGCAACCGCCGACGAGGCGCTGGATACCGCCAGAGATCAGGTCGAACGCATGACCAAACTCAGTCAGGCGCTGTTGGTGCTCGCCCGTGAGGGACGCGCAGAACTCAGCTCAATCGATCTGGCAAGCATGGCGCAAGCCATTGCCAGAGCTAGGGGGGCGAAATATTTCGGTTTGGATTCACTGCTCGTTCAGGGACATCAAATCTTACTCGAACGGGCGCTCGAGAATTTACTCGAGAATGCGATCAAACACGCACCAAACACCGAAGTTACTGTCAAACTCGAGATGGATGCCAACAAGGTTTTATTAAGTGTGACCGATATGGGGGCTGGTATCAAACCTGCCGCCCTCGAGCGAGCCTCCGAGGCTTTTTACCGCGCTCCTGGCACAAAAGCTTATGGCAGTGGCTTGGGCTTGGCGGTGGTCGAGAACATCATGAAAGCCCACGGTGGTCGTCTGCTGCTCGAGAATGCCGAACCACACGGTTTAAAAGTCACACTCGAGCTGCTTGGTTCGTGAGGCTCGAAAAAAAAACCTTGATCGCGTAGAATTAGCTTCATGAATCCAAAACGTCTTGTGCTTCGTCACATGGGTCAAACCTTGTTGCTGGGAAATCCCGTCAATCCCTCGGATTTGGAAACGCTCGAGTCGTTCTTGCTGTTTAACTTTGGACCAAGCCACCTTTACGTCTCCAAGGTTGGTTTTGTCAGCGCCAATTTAGAGCATCAGGTCATGAATGAACGCAGCATTGTGATTGCCCCAGGCGAAAGCAAAATCGTGCTCGGGTCGGACACGTATCAAGAATGGCTGACGGAATTAAGCGACATGACCTTGCAAAATTTTAGGGACAACATCATTCCCAAAGAGGCGAGCATGATGAAACTCGCCATTGAAGGGTACTCGAGTCTTGGGACGGAGCGCTTTGAGGTTGATGTTCGACTTCACCGTTTGGGTAAAAAAGTCATGTTCAAGCTTTGACAGGCGTGATTTAAACCGTTAAAAATTGAATTCCAATTTCGGTGCCAACTGATCCTTGCCGAACAATGGGGCTGCGGATAAAAACGCTGGCTTTGTGTGCTGTGGCAATGGCTTGCACAATGCTCAAGCCCAAGCCAACACCTTTCAAGCCACGGTCAAAGGCGCTAGGAGCACGGTAGAAACGCTCGAACAGACGGCTTTGCACCTCGCTTGGAATGGCTGCACCTGGGTTAAAAACGCCAAGCTCGAGCGAGTTTTGAGTGTTGGTCACAAACAGTTCCAACACTTTTGCATCGCCGTATTTCACGGCGTTCGACACCAAATTCCACAATGCCTGCTCGAGCCGTTCGGCATCAACGGACAGCGTTAAACTCGGACTGAGATTCCCGAGATTGACCAAAATGCGGTGCTCTGGCGCAAAATCCCTGACCCGTTCGGTAAAATGCTCAAGCCAGGGGGCAAGCTCGAGGTTTTGCAACTGCAACGATTCGCCGGCATCCAGTCTGGTGATGGTCAAAAGATCGGCAATCAAACGGTTGATGCGCTCAGATTCGCGGCGGCTGGCAGCCAGTAACCGCGCCCTCGTGTCGGCGTTGTCGGGCGCTCGAGCCAGCAATTCCAGATAACCTTGCAGCGCGGTGACTGGCGTGCGAAGTTCGTGCGAGGCATCGGCAGCAAACTGACGGGTGCGCGATTCCTCGAGTTTGAGCTGAGAAAAACCAGCCTCGAGCCTGGTGAGCATGGCATTGATACTCAGTGCAACTTGTTGTAGTTCATCGCCAGTTTGAGGCACGTCGAGGCGTTCGGATAGCGAATCGGATTTGAGTTGCGCGGCTCGAGCCGAAATGCGCTCCAAGGGTCTTAAACCTTGATTGACCAGCACCAAACCGACGGCGGTTGCCAGCAGCAGCAACAATGCCGCCCCAATCAAATACGTTCCACGCAAACTGGTCAGCAAATCCGATACCGTTTCTCGAGCGGCAATGGCGCTAATCACGCTCAACACCACTTGAGTATCGAGTGAAAAACTCGAGTTGCAAAACTCCCGAATTAACTCTGGTCGCACTTGATCGAGCAAACCTGGCAAGGGTGTGATGAGGTTATCGCGGGGTGTACACCAACTTGGTGGTCGCAAAATCCTGAACTCACCAAAGCCAGATTGCACCACTTGAAATTCTTTGAACAATTGCTGAATTCTTGGCTTGAGCGAGGGATTCAAATCCACTTCGGCGTAATTTTGCACCCGCCAGTACAACACCGCACCCATTGGAATTAAAACCAAAAGGTTGACGACCAGCAAACCCAACAAGAGCTTATTTCGCAATGACCAGTTGTTCATGGGAAACCAGTTATTCATGGTTAATCATGGCGAACCTTCAACAAATACCCCGCACTGCGCACGGTATGGACAATTGGCGGGTCGCCCAAAGCGCGGCGCAAATAACCCACGTAAACTTCAACCACGTTTTCATCGCCCAAAAACTCCTTCCCCCAGACGCCATCCAAGAGCACCTCTTTGGACAGGGTACGTTCAGGATAGCGCAATAAAAATTCGAGAAGATCAAACGTTCTGGGGCGCAACTCGAGCAAGACTCCAGCCCGCCGCGCCTCGCGCGAGCGCAAATCGACGCTGATGTCCGAATAGGTCAGGATTTCCTCGAGGTCGGGACGTGTGCGGCGCAAAACCGCCCGAAGTCTGGCTACCAATTCAGGAAAGGCAAAAGGCTTCACCAAATAATCGTCGGCACCCAAGGTCAGACCGCGCACCCGATCCTCGAGCGCATCTTTGGCGGTCAACATCAAAACCGGCAATCTCGAGCGCAGGCGCATGTTTTCGAGCACATGAAAACCGTCCGAACCTGGCAGCATCACGTCTAAAATCACGATGTCTGGCGGATTGGTTTCAAACAATCGCAACGCCTCAGATGCCACGCCCGCGCTCGAGACTTCAAAACCCTCAAATTCCAAGCCTAACTCGAGGTATTCACGAATGCCTGGGTCGTCTTCGACAATCAAAATGCGTGGGCTGGCTGCCATGATGAAAAGTCTATGATTGCTGATTGAGCGCTTCCTGAGTAAAACGCTGTCTGGCGGGTTAAGAATCAACAGAAGTGAACCTCAACCCGAATCTTACTTTTTTAAACTCGAGCCAGAATCGGCACTTGACGACGACCCCAAGCCACAAAAGCGCAGAGAACGCCAAGAATCAGGCTCGGCAGAATCATCGAGGCTTCACCCCGAGTGATGTGAAAGATTGCGGCAAGCAGCATCACAAGGATTAAGCTGGCGGCGGCAATTGGCGTCAGTTGAGGTTGAATCTTGCTGATCGAAGGCAGCAACAAACCGAGTCCGCCCAAAAATTCAGCCAAGCCAATAAAGCGCACCAGCATTTCAGGCACGCTTGTTACCCAAGGCAGGGTGCTCGAGAGTTGCGTTATGGGTGAGCTTAACAGCATAAAGCCTGATATGACAAAAGCGGCAAAGAGTAAGACTTGAACAATCCAGAGGGCGATATTGAGACCATTGTTTTTGCTGGCAGTATTTGTCATGTTTTTAGCTCCTAATTCTCGAGTGAGGGCGAATGTGCCGTACAAAGCAATAGCTCTGAGTAAATCAAGCATGATGGGTTCTTTGCGGCGCAGGAGAACAATCGCGCCACCAATCACGGTCAGGATTAAGCCGATGGCAGTGAGGCTCGAGAGCCAGGGCAAAATGTGAAGCACACGCGGCAGGATCAGACCGATAGCGCCCAGCACCTCGAGCGCTCCAATACCGCGAATCGTGTTCTGGTCAAAATCTTCGACCCCTTTCATTTGGGCTGACATTTTTTCTTTTTGTTGCGTTAATTTCATCATGCCCGAGGCAAGAAGGGCGAGGGCGACCAGGGCATAAACAATCCAGAATAGAATGCTCATAAAGACTCCTTTTGCTATTCGAGATTGCGGCTGATTGCTAATCGCTTGTCTAAACGGTAATCGTTAAAACAGGTATTTAATTTTTTAACTCGCTCGCCCTTGTATTTCAGCAATCACTTCAAGAAAAGCCTCGAGTTTTTGACTGGAAACGTGCCCAAAATGTTGATGCAGCAGATTTGCAAGCGGTTCATCGAGGGCTTTAAGGATCTCCAGACCATGTTCGGTAATTCGAGCGGTTACAATGCGCCGATCCGCTTGGTCCCTCGAGCGAACCACCAAATTTTGTTTTTCCATGCGGTCCAACAAACGGGTCATGTCGGGTTCCTTGTTGATCAGGCGCTCGCCGACCGTGCCACAAGGCAAACCATCACTTTTCGCGCCCCTTAAAATCCTCAGCACATTAAAGTGCGCCAAGCTTAGACCGTGTTGACCGATCAGGGTTGACATTTGGTCTGCATTTTTGGTCATTAAACGTGCAAGATTGATGACGACATCACTCTCGAGCTTGGTGCGTTCTTTGCTGGGTTTTGAAGCGTTGTTTTGCGGGCGTGCCATAAATTGCTCCCGAGAAAAACTTACCGATCAAGATCACTGTTGAAACAGTACTTGGTGAAACAGATATTGTCAATATGGATTGAATTACCACCTTGAAACTAAAAATCATTTTCCAAACCCAATATCGTAGACTGTAAACGATGCGTGCGCCGCCACCACAAACACCGCCTATCATCAGCGGTAAAGTGCTTTTAAAGCCTTTGCTCGAGATGACGCCGCGCGATTGGCAATTGTTTTACCGCTATTTTCGGGACAAAGAAATTGCGCTCTTAAACGGCTCGAATCCAATGTACATGCCGTTGTGGTTGTTCAAACGCGTCGTCATGGGCGAAGAACGCAGTGGCGAACGCCAAGGATACGGCATTTATACTTTAGAAAATCAATTTATTGGCAGCGTCGAACTGTACGACCTCGAGCCTCTCAAAACACCGTACCGAGGCGAACTTGGGATACTAATTGGCGAAAAAACCTTGTGGAACATGGGCTACGGCACAGACGCCATGAAAGGCATTCTCGAGATTGCATTTGCCAAACTGAAACTCGAACGACTGCGCCTCAAAACCCTCGAGCACAATGCCCGAGCGCGAAAAGCTTTTGAAAAAGTTGGGTTTGTGTTTGAACGGGTGAGTGTCGAAACGCGGCATTACAATTTCGCACATTACAGCCTCGAGCGGTCAACTTGGCTCGAACGGAGGTGAATTGTGAATATCTCCGAATTACAAACCCGAGTGCAGGAAAGCACTGCCCGTATGAAAAGACCATGCTCGAGTGGTGCAGAATTGATGCTTGCCGCTACCGAAGAACTGGGTGAAGTCGCGCAAGAGGTTGCGTTGCTTGAGCGGGTTGGTTCAAAAGCAAGCTGGCAAAAAGAACCTAGCGTTGAACGCCTTGGCACGGAAATCACGCACGCCCTCAATTGCTTGGTTGCCCTTGCCAACCACTACCAGATTGATCTTGAGAAAGTCTACAATCCTAAATCATGACCCCAGGCTATTCGGGCAAATCACTGGTCGCCAAACTCGGCTTAAAACCGAACTCAAGCTTCCATAGCTTTAACGCGCCGCTCGAGTATTTAGATTGGCTTGCGCCACTGCCAGACGGCGTTAAACATATTGCGGTGCTCGAGCCAAACTTGGGATTCATTCACGGTTTTTTCCGAGATCGTCGCACGCTCGAGGAACAACTGCCAGACTTGATTACGCACCTCGAGAGTACGGGCATGATCTGGATTTCGTGGCTGAAGAAAAGTGCGAAAATTCCCACCGATATCACCGAAGACACCATCCGCGAAATTGCCCTGCCAATGGGTTTTGTGGACATCAAAGTTTGCGCGGTCAGTGAAATCTGGTCTGGTTTAAAATTGGTGATTCGTGTCAATAAACGCTCAAGCTAGATTCGTGTCAAGATTTAATTTATGACTGACAATAAAGTTGCAGTAATAACAGGCGCAGCCCAAGGCATTGGCAAACGCACCGCCGAAGTTCTGGCATCCAAAGGCTTTAACCTTGTGCTGAACGACTTGCGTCAACCAGATCAGACACTCGAGAATCTGGGAAGTGCGCAAAGTCTGGTGGTACTGGGTGATATCTCGAGTGAAAAAGTTGTGCAAGCCATGCTTGAGCAAACCCTGGCAAAATTTGGTCGCGCCGATGTGCTGGTGAACAACGCGGGCATCAGTTTTATCAAACCCGCCGAAGACATCACGCTGCTCGAGTGGCAACAAGTTATCAACGTGAATTTGACCGCGCCTTTCTTGCTCTGCCGCGAATTTGGCAAACACATGCTGACTCGAGGTTCGGGCAGTATCGTCAATATTGCCTCGGTTGCGGGCTTGCTGGGCGTCAGTGACCGTAGCGCGTACAACGCCAGCAAACACGGTTTGATCGGTCTGACCAAAACCTTGGCTGCCGAATGGGGCGGACGCGGCGTGCGGGTCAATGCCGTTTGCCCTGGTTGGGTTTTGACCGAAATGGATCACAAAGACACTGGGGTTGGTACGTACAGCCATGCTGACATCGAAGGTCGAGTTCCGATGGGACGCTACGCCAGCCCCGACGACATCGCGCAAGCTGTGTCGTTTCTGGCTGATAGCACACAGTCAGGTTTTATCAACGGTCACAACCTATCCGTTGATGGGGGTTGGGCAAGCGACGGAAGCTGGGAAAGCCTGCGCCTCAAAAAACGCTGAAGCTCGAGATTTTGTTTCCAGGGCAACCGCAAAGTCCAAAATATCGCGCATTTTTACTTGTATTCTCAAAGGCGCAGCAAGCAGCGCCCCTACGAAAAACAATGTGGTGTAGGGGTGAACCTTGTGTTCACCCTTGCAACGGGAAGTTACCAAAACGTTGTTTTGTACATTGGTTTATGACTTTGCGGTTGCCCTGATTTTGTTTCCTGGACTGCAAGCCGCAAGCGCTTTACGGCGTTAGGCTTAAATTCTATGGAATACAGACGACTTGGCAACAGTGGCATGAAAATATCAGTTATCTCACTTGGCGGTTGGACGACCTTTGGCGGCAGCATCGAAGATGCCAAACTTGCCGAACGTATCATTGACATCGCGCATGAGGGCGGCGTTAATTTTTTTGACCAAGCCGACGTGTACTCGAGTGGTGAATCCGAAAAGATGATGGGTGCGATCCTCAAAAAATTTGACCGCGACAATCTGGTGATCTCGAGCAAATGCTACTGGCCATTTAGTGATGATGTGAACGGACGCGGACTCTCAAGAAAGCACATCATGCAAAGCATTGAAGGCAGTTTGAAGCGCTTGCAAACCGATTACCTCGATATTTACTTTTGTCACCGTTACGACCTCGAGACGCCGCTGGAAGAAACCGTGAATGCCATGAGCGATTTGGTGCGTCAAGGCAAGATTTTGTACTGGGGCACAAGCGAATGGTCGGGAGCGCAAATTGCTGAAGCGGTAGGCATCGCCAAAGCAAATGGTTTGGTCGCGCCCGTGACCGAACAACCGCATTACAGCATGGTGAACCGCACTCGAGTCGAAACCGAAATCCTGCCCGCCACCGAAAAGCACGGCATTGGACTGGTTTGTTGGTCGCCACTTGGAATGGGCGTGCTCACAGGAAAATTCGATACTGGCGAAGTTGAAGGTTCAAGACTCTCGAGCACCAACATTGGACGAGATTTGCGTACCCCAGAAATCATTGAAAAAGTCCGTCAACTCAAACCCATTGCCGATGAACTAGGCATTTCTCGCACGACCCTGGCATTGGCTTGGGTATTACGTCAAACAGGCGTCTCGAGCGCGATTGTTGGCGCAACCAGTGAAGCACAGATCAGCGAAAATCTGAAAGGTTCAGGCGTTAAACTGGATGCAGCTGTGATTGAGAAGATTGATGGGATTTTTGGATTGAAATAAGTTTCTAAATTGATTGATACGGAATTAACGAGAACACTCCATTATGCCTCTACGCTCTATAACTCCGTTAACCTCGTTAATTCCGTGTTCTTGCCATTCCCGTTGGTCAGGGAAACAGTCGAAAAAGCATGACTGTTTCCCGCAATTTGGTATCAAATTCAATTGAGGCTCGAGCCTTGCCTTACATATCGGGATCGCGCCGACGATGCAACAAACCTTCACGCACAAACGTTTCAACCAAACCCTCAAGTCCCGCAATATCTTTCTCGAGCGTTTGCGCCACCTCAAGCGGGGTTTTACCGCGTCCCAACTGCCCCAAAACCTCGAGCGCGGGTTTGCCGTAAGCGGCTCTGGCACGGTTGTAGTGATCGGTGATTGGGTTGACGGCGTCGCGTCCGCGCAGGGTGAAACCGTATCGTTCGGTTGCCCACGCGCCGACGACCCTGGGCAGGGTCAAATGCGCTGGTCGAAGTGGGGCAGGAAATGCACCAGTCTCGCGGTAATTGGCTTTGAGGTGCGCCACAACATTGCCACCGTGGTACAACGCCACTCGTCCATCACCTAGTCCACGAATGCCAGAAAAATTTTCGCCAGGTTGCACGCGCCAAACCCGATCAGACAGACCGCAAACCGTATGAACCAAATCTCGCTCAAGCGCACACACCTCGAGCACCGCACCCGATGCGAATCGCTGGGCGAGTTCGATCAGTGCCCCGTCAGCCCAAAGGGTATGACCATCGTTGATGGCGCTGGCGCAAACCAGATTGCCTTCAAAAAAAAGTGCCATTGCACAAACGCTATCGTCAGGCTCAAGTGCCAAAACGTAACCATCAAAGTCAAAACCCGCCAAGTGTACCGCCAGTTTCGTCAGTTCGACAAAACTGGCGTGCAAACCCTGCATCAAGACCCGCCCTTGTGGGGTGACTCGAGCCAGCAGCAAAGCCGAATCTGCTCGGGCGGACTCGAGCGAATTCACAACTTGTTTTGCTTTGATTTCCGCCATCTTAAATGAGCTTATCAGGTTCGAGCATGACTGTGCAGTCAAAAAGCTCGAGAAGTGGTTTGAACTCATCTTGAGCTTCTGGTTTTCTCTCACTGACCCGCCAAGAATTGCGCTTCTTTAACGTTCTTCATGCTCGGGTTGCGATCACTTTAAGGTATTCAGCAGTGTACCGGGTTGTGCTGGATTGGGTATGCTTTCGTGGTTGTTCGTCAATCTTGATGCAATCCAAAATGCCAGAATTAAGGGAGCAGCACATGCTTGCGTAATAATTCAAAACCAGCCTGCCCATACCCTTGCCGTTTAATCAACTTCAACCTATTCATGTGC
>JANMUC010000211.1:0-5830 GCA_031391225.1 Deinococcales bacterium | reverse complement strand
CGGCGGCCGCGGCGGTCAAAACCGAAAACGTCCAATAGACTGCAAAGACCATAAACTGCCTGAAGTTTGCATTCTGAAACGGCACGGTAAAAGTCTCTTTTAACCGCAAGCGCACCGTGGTCACCTTGGGTTCGTCATGCGCCAACAACAGTAGTGCCGCGATCAAACCAACCCCAATTGCCACGCCGAGCACCACCTGAAAATCGAGCGGTGAGGGTGTGGCATCAATGTAAAAACCAGCCAACAAACTGGCGAGCGTACCAACCACACCCAGAATGCCGCCACGAAGCCCAAAGTAACGACCTCGCTCTTTGGATGGCACAATATCGCCCATCCAAGCCGTCCAAAGCGTGGCATTGCCCGCCATCAGGATGCTCGAGAGGGCAACAACTAAAATCAGTAAACCTGCTCGAGATTCTTTGGGTGCAATCATGGGCAGCATCGCCGCCAGAATCCACAATGCACGACCAATAAACGCCAGCCAGAATGCCAAGAACTTGCGCCGTCCAAGCCGCCCAGCCCACCATGCAATAAACGGCGACAAAACCTGCCCGAATAAGGGCACGCTCGAGAGCAAGCCAAGCTCGAACGGATTTGCCCCGCAAAACAGCGCAAAACCAGTTAAAACGCTGCCTTGCGTTAAATTGATAAAGAACATTGACGGCATCCCCTCGATGATCGAGAGGTTCATGGTGCGCCGAACTCGAGCTTCGGGAAGGTTTTCGTGGGTGGTTGTTGCTGGCTCGAGGCTCACGGTTTGAAGTGTACCGCGTTTTGGTTTTCGAAATTCTGTTGCGAGAAATTAAAGACGATCACGCTCAAATTTTGCATTCAACGCCACCGCAATCGCAACCTCGAGTTTTTCACCGATAGAATTGGCTGGAGAGCGATTTGGATACGCAACCGACATGTCAAAAACCCCCACCGCCACATGCTCGAGCGTTTCGGAAATATAAATTTGCAAATTATTCCTAACCAAACCAATGCCACGCAATTCACGAACCCGCAACCCATTGCGAGCCTCGGTAATCTCAAACGCAAACACGCCCTGAAACTGAACGTCAAAAGACTTGATCGTGCCAAGTGCCACGGGTTCTACAAGCTCGAGCGACCCCTTCCAAATCGGCAACACTGCATCTTGCGGGTCTTGAGGGAACAAGCCAGCGAATTTCGAGGCAAACGAAACCTTAGCACCATTCGCATCGGGAGCGCACGAAGTCAGCATGAAAATCAACAATAAACCAAAAAATTTCATTCGCACCCTCCAACTCGAGTAGGCTCAATCCGATTGACGTTTAAAACTTGCATCCAGCGCTTTGGTCAAAGCTTCGTTCAAACCAAACGCCAACGTTCCCGCAGGAAAATCCAAACTGCTGGTGTTCTCCTCATTCATCAAAATAAAAGACGTTGCCTCGCTCGAGTTGGCTGCCCAAGCCACAAAAATGGTTAAACGGTACGGTTTGCCGTCGGAATCCACAAACGCGTTACGATTCAGCGTAATTTCACGAACATTGTAACGCGTGCTTGATAAATCGCTCGAGACAAAAGCATTCGCAAATTTAGAATCAAAGTTTCGTGCGAACGACACCACAAACGACTCGAGGACTTGAGGAGAGGCAGACCAGAACACTTGGGGTTCGTAATTTAAGGCAAAGTCATAGCTCGAGATTGAAGCTGGGGCGCAGGAGACGAGAAAAAGTAACATGCCAACAATGCAGAATCGAATCATATTCACCTCAAAATTTCAGCAACGATGTCTGTTTTAAGACCCTGTCTGACCAGTAATTTTATCACCCGTATCTTGGAGGAAACCCCAAACAGACCAAAATCTCGAACCAATCAAAAACGAAATTGCCGCCAAAATTTTAGGATCAGTTAATTCAAGTTTGACATCTCCAGCCGCAGGAACAGATATTACGAACTGCACCTGCGAAATCAAATAAACAAATACCAGTGCCATAATCGGCAAACTGACAATTTGGGCAACATGTTGAAAAATACCTACTCGATAGAATCTCTCAAACCGCATGTAAGAACCAACAGTAATGATGAGCGTCACCAAAACACCCGCTAGCCCCCAGTACACAATCTCGAGTGACCGAAGTGGTTCTGTTTCCCAGAAATAACCTTGCGTGTACGGATTGATGTAACTTTTTAGGGTGCTCAAGTAGATTTCTATCCCACCAATTTTTGAGTTTTTTTCTGGGTCGTCAGCTTTTATTTCCTTATCAAGATCACTTAGAAGTTGCTCAATTTTTAATTTTTTGGTCGCCAATTGATCTTTGTTCGCCGCTGCCAACACATTCCAATTTTCTCGAATTGCACGTATCGCTTCTGTAAATTCTTTGTCATTTTTTAAAGCAACAACGCGTTTGGTTGTTGGCAGCGGGTCTTTTACAAGGCGTTTATTGGCTTTTTCAATTAAATCGACAATGGTGATTGCTTTGTCCGAAAAATCTTGGGATTTATGTGCGTTTAAATATCCCAAGATTAATAGGGCTAAAAGAAAAATTAAAAAAATAAATGTTCCCAGACCCCAACTAAAGTCATGTCTTTTGGTTTTTTTACATGAACCAGTACTAATATTTCCAAGATCAATGTTTATTTCTAAAACATCAATTAAAGTACAAACGCAATTACTTTCATCAATGTACGCAGAAATTTTCCATTTTCCGCTCGGCAATGAAAAATTGAATTTTCCATTCGCATCACTTTTTAATTTTCTTTCATCAAATCCGTCACCAACTCGAATAGCAGAGATTTCCACATCCTTAACAGGAACAGCACCTTTTAATATTAAACCCTCAACATTTGGCATAAAACCTCCATAAAATTACCAATGAGTCCACTTTCATGAAACTGCAATCAAAACCTCGAGTCTTCACAGTTTCCAGCACAAGCTCGAGCGCAAAAAGTTTAAGGCGCTGGAGAAATATCGTTTGGCGTGTTGCCCAAGGCATTTACGGATTTTATTTCAGGACAAATCCTAAGCTTACTTTTCAGCACCTCAAACCAAAAGGGGTCTCTCGAGCTTGGTCAGCAGCCATTGGCGATTTTATCGGAATTGGGTAATAACGCAATTCACCAGTGCTGAGTCGGTATTTGATTAATATCTGCCAGTAGATTTGGGCTGAAGGTATTCCCGAGCACAAAAAACCTGGTGTGATTGAGCTGGTGAGTATTGCGATTGAAGCCCCAAAAGAAGGTTTGATGTTCAGTTTCAAAGCCCTTGAATCCTCGAACCTGACCCCTCTGGGCAAAGGACTTGATTCTGGGTCTTTGCTGCCCAACTGACGACTTGACCAATCAAAAAGCCAATCAAACCAATGCGGGTTGTAATTCGGCTCGAGTAGCACCTGACCAGACAAGGCTCTGGGCGCGTATTCGACTGCCAGAATGCTGATCTCCCGAGGGTGATTGCTCAGATCGGTTAGGTTAAAAAACTGCCCCGCAAAGAACACGCCCTGCATCGGTGAAGACTCGAGTCGTTCAAAGCTCAGGTCGTCGGTTGGACTGGGCTTGAAGGACATTACACGGTTTAATCCAACAAAAACAGAATGCTCTACGCCTTTTAAGTCGGTGATTTGCAAATGATCAAATTCGTAGTCAATGCCAGGTTTGAGCAGTAAAATTAACTCGAGCCAAGTTTTTTGAAAATCTGTCATGAAAGACCAGTTTTGAACGCGCAAGCCTTTGATCTCGAGTTTTAGAATCTTGAAATTCATATTTTTTTGAAAATACAATCGCAACGGTTGTCCATCATGAGTGTAAAGAAAATGCGATTTTGGAATAAGCCACAACTCACGGGTTTGTGCAAATGCCAATGCACTTAAACCTATCGCAAGAAATACAATCCATGTCAACAATTTCATCGATTTCCCCTTTGCTAAGCCAACTTGCACATTCTTCGGGAATATCTTTTAACCTCGAGCCTGCACCAAAAAAATGATTTAGCTTCGAGGAAAAAAGTTTAAGTTATTGGGAAAATATCGTTTGGTGTGTCGCTCGAGACAGTGCCGCCCATGCGTCTGAAATGGTCACGGTCAAACTGCCTGTGGTGAGAGTGGGCGTTGGGCAAGCAGTTAATGTCGCACCAAGGGCGAGAAGCAAAATAATAATCGAACGTAATTTCATAAAATCCTCCAAACCTCTTAAGGTTGAATCCAAGTCAACTCGAGTTTTCTCGTGCCATTCACGCTGCTGAGTGAATTTGTGGGATATTCGCCTTTGATTTTGGAAAGCCAGGCGATACTGACTTTTGGACTGGCAATATAAACAAATGGTTGATGTTGCGCCTCGAGGTCTTGGGCTTGTTTGGCAATTGCAATACGTCCAGCGCGGTCAAGAATGACCGAACCTTGATTGAAGAGTGTCTCGAGTTGTGTTTCCCAAGGAAATAAACACGCGCCCGATTTGTTGAAGGCGTGTAAGTTCCCTGTGCATTTCAAAATGTTGATTGCAAGAGGATAATCTTGGCTACCGTCGGATAATCCCAGAAGAATGGCATCAAAAGGACGATCCGTTCCAGTGCTTATCAACTGCGTAATCAGGTCGTTGAAGGCAATAAATTTGGGATTGACTTTCACACCTGCCAATTTCGCATCGGCAACAAAAATATTCACCATGCTTTCTCGAGTGGTATTTCCAGCGTTTGTTGCCAAATCAAACTCGAGCACCTTACCGACTGAATCCGTTAAGTACCCCTCGGTGTTGAGTGTCGCGTAACCCAAGGTTGCCAGCAAATCTTTGGCGGCTTGAACGTTAAAGTCAAATTTCGCGGCTGTGGTCGAAATCCAATCCTGAAACACTCCGTACACGCTGGTGTAAGCGGGTGCGGCATTGCCCGCAAAAACGTCGCCAATGATTTTTGCTCTGTTGGTCAAGTGAGACATCGCTTGTCTGAACGCGTCACTGCGAAACAAACGTTGCTTTTCGGGGTTACTCGAGCGGTTGAAATTGAAGGTGATCCAGGTGCTCGAAGCGGTTTGGCTGTAATTCTTTTTTAAGATTGCTTTGATGCTGCCGTTCGCAATGCCAGTCTCGAGGGTTGCCAATTGCGATCCCGTTGGCGAAACTGTGTCTGTTTCACCAGCCTGAAATTTTGTGAAAGCATCACCGACCACCACACTGTACGCATCCAAATAGGGCAGTGACCTGCGGGCGCTGTCACGATTCCACTCGCCAAAAAATGGGTTGCGCTCGAGTTGGGTGCTTTGCCCAGCCGTATAGGTTTTAAGCCTAAATGCGCCGCTCGAGACGACTTCTGTAGGGTTGACCGTTTTTGCCCAAAGGTTTTTGACGCCACTCGCGCCACCGGAGCGGTACGCCGCCCCAAACACGTGATCGGGATAGACGTCAAATCCAAGCGTTCCAAGGGCATCCGCATAAAATAGCGGCAAAACAATTTTGACGGTAAGCGCATCAACCTTGCTGACAATGATTTTGCCCCCACCGAAAACGAACGAGTCGTAACTGTTCGACCCAACCGCCGCATCTTCATGGATTTGAGCCGTGCTGACCCAATCGTCCGCCGTGATTGGTCGCCCATCTGACCATTTCATGCCTTTTCGCAAAGCAAAAGTCCAAGTTAGGTTATCGCTCGAGACGGTATAAGACTTTGCCATGTAAGGCACGTAATCTCGAGTGGTTGGGTCAAGTTTAAACAAACCACCTGCACTAAGACGAGATGGTAGACTGTTGGATTCGACAGTGACGAAAGGATTAAAGCTCAGGAAATCAGATAAAATCACAGCACGGAACGTTCCACCCAATTTAACGTCGCTTGGATTACTGACCGTCCAAGCCGCTGGAAACACAAACGGTTCTCGAG